>JAEXKM010000356.1 GCA_023445705.1 Pseudomonadota bacterium | reverse complement strand
ACGCCGACCACGGCGGTTCGCTGATGGCCCAGGCGGGCCAGTACTACGAAGGCGACGGCGACGACTTCATGATCGCCGGCAATGTCGGCCTGCCGCTGACGGAGGCTGGCTTCCTCAACCTTTCCGGCCAGTGGACGCAGAGCCTGAGGACCATTCGGGCGAACCAGTTCGTTTCGCCGGCCTTCGACGCGGTGGCCTATGCGGCGGCCAACCCGACCTATGCCGCGGCGGTGGATCTCAGCGAGCCGCTGCAGCGCATCGGCCGGCCGAAGGAGTGGGCCTGGCGGTTCGTCGCCAATTCGGGGATCAACCTCAGCGACAATGCTTCGCTCTACGCCTTCGGCAACTACTCGCGCTCGAAAGGCAACGCCGCCGCCAACTATCGCTATCCCGGCGGCGGCCACGTGGTCCAGGACAATCCCATCCGTCTCGAAGACGGGTCGATCTTCCGCTTCAACCAGCTCTATCCCGGCGGTCAGCGTCCCGAATTCATGGGCGATGTGACGGATTGGAGCGCGGCGGCGGGCTATAAGTCCTCCATCGATTTCGGCGGCGATCGCTCGCTGAACATCGACATCGGCGTGCGTTACGGCTGGGACGAGATCGCGTACTCAATCGTCGGCACGCTGAACCCCTCCATGGGGCCGACATCGCCCAACGACTTCACGGCCAGCAGCTACGTCAACGACGAGCTCTCGTTCAACGCCGACATGAGCTATGAGACCCCGGTGTCGTGGGCGGCCGAACCGCTGATCATCAGCTTCGGCGGCGAGTACCGGCAGGAAGGGTTCAAGATCCGTCCAGGCGAGCCGAACTCCTACCTCGCGGGGACCTGGTCCAAGCCTGACCCCTTCGATTTCTGTACGAACGAGGCCGTCGTCGCCCAGCGCACCCTGCGTCCGACGGCTCCGCAGGGCATGGGCATCAACTGCGCGGTGGCCAGCGACCCGGTCTACAAGGTGCTGTCGGTGGGTTCGAACGGCATCACCGGCCTGCCGCCCAGTTCGACCGGCTCCTACGAGACCTCGAGCTACTCGTTCTACGGCGAGGCGGCGACCGACATCACCGACAAGCTGTTCGTCGATGTGGCGACGCGCTTCGAGCACTACGACTCCTTCGGCTCGAAGGTCATTGGCAAGATCGCCGGCCGTTATGAGTTCACCGACAACTACGCGATCCGCGCCTCCTTCGGCACTGGCTTCCGGGCGCCGACGGCGGGTCAGCTCAACATGACCCAGATCGCCATCCTGACGGTGGACGGGGTGCCGACCAACACCGGCCTCTATCCGGCCAGCCATCCGGTGTCGCAATTCCTGGGCGCCAAGCCGCTCGATCCGGAAACCTCGATCAACTACTCGATCGGCCTGACCGCCAATCCCTTCCCGGGAGCGGCGCTCACCATCGACGCCTATCGCGTCGAAGTCTCCGACCAGCTCTATTCGACGGCCCAGATCACGGTCACGCCGGCGATCGCGGCGGCGATGATCGCGGCTGGCGTGCCGGGCGCCGAAAGCATCGCCAGCGTCAACTTCTTCCAGAACGCCTTCGATGCGACGGTGCAAGGCGTCGATATCGTCGGCTCCTATCGGTACGGCTGGGACAACGGCCAGACCACCGATCTCGTCGCCAGCTTCAACTACAACCAGTACAAGGTCGAGAAGGTCCATATCCCGGGCCTGTTCAGCGACCAGCTCGTCTACAACTTCGAGAACAACAACCCGGACTGGCGCGCCACGTTTACGGCCACGCACAGGGTCGGGCCGTTCACCCTGATGGCGCGCGGCAACTTCTTCGGGCCCTATGGCCGGCAGTCGACGACCGCGCCCTTCGCCATGCAGAAGTACGACACCGAGCTGATGGTGGACGCCGAGGTCGAGTACCGCGTGACCGATGACATCTCGGTCGCGGTGGGCGCCCGGAACCTCTTCGACAACTATCCGGACCCGAACGTGATCAACGCCTCGAACGGTCTGATCTACGCCGATGGCCCGGTCGACTGGCAGGGCGGCTTCTACTACGCCCGCGTGAACTACAACTTCTAGCCTGCCTCCCCCGACGGCCCGCTTCGGTCCACCCCTCAGGGCTGGAGCGGGCCCGACGGCGCTCACGTTCGAAATGGAGTACCCGCATGTCCCGGCTCGCTTATCGGAGCCTCGGCTTCTGCTCGGCGGTCGCAGCGCTGACGCTGCTGGCCGCGCCCGCCGCCGCCCAGGCCGCGCCGAACGGGGAGGCGCTGTTCAAGCAGCGTTGCGGGACGTGCCACACGATCACGCCCGGCGGGCGCCAGGCGATGGGTCCCAATCTCTCGGGCCTGGCCGGGCGCAAGGCGGGCTCCTCGCCCGGTTTCAAGTACTCGCCGGCCCTGGTCGCCTGGGGAAAGAACTGGGACGCCGCGACCCTCGACCAGTTCCTGGCTGCGCCGGCTAAGGCCGTGCCGGGCACCCGCATGATGATTGCTGTGCCAAACGCAGCCGATCGGCAGGCCATCGTGGCCTATCTCGCCAAACCGGCCCGTTAGGACGAGCGGGCCTAACCATGCATGACGACTTGCTGCGATTGGCGGCGGGCGGGCGCCTGACCGTTGATCTGTCGGCGATCCAGACGAACTACCGCCGGCTCGCGGCGCTTGCTCCCGGCGCCGAGGCTGCGGCGGTGGTCAAGGCGGACGCCTATGGGCTGGGCGCCTTGCGAGTGGCCCTGGCGCTGTTCAAGGCCGGATGCCGCACCTTCTTCGTCGCCGATCTGGCCGAGGCTTTTGCGTTGCGCCGAGCATTTCCCGATGCGGCGCGGATCTATGTGCTGAACGGACTGCAGCCGGGCGCCGAAGCGGCCTGCGCCGCCCAGGGGATCGCGCCCGTGCTCAACAGCCTCGAGCAGGCGAGGCGCTGGGCGTTCGAGGGCGGCGCCCGCATGGCCTGCGCCCTGCAGGTCGACAGCGGGATGGGCCGGCTGGGCCTGTCCGCAAGTGAGGTGACCGCCCTCGTCGAGGACGGCGAACTCGGTGGCCGGTTGGCCATCGATCTGGTCATGAGCCACTTGGCCTGCGCCGATACGCCGGCCTGCCCAGCCAACCGCGCGCAACTGGATCGCTTCGCAGAGGTCAGCGCGCGCCTGCCCCATGCTCGCCGCGGACTCGCCAATTCCGGAGGCGTCCTGCTGGGGGCCGGGTTCCAGATGGATCTCGTCCGGCTCGGCGTCTCGCTCTACGGGGTGGAAGCCGCGCCGGGTGGTCCGACGCTAGAGCCCGTGGTCGGCCTTGCCGCGCGGGTGATCCAGGTGCGCGATGTCCAGGCCGGCGACCGGGTCGGCTACGGCGGCGACCACGTGCAGATGGCGCCGGGCCAGATCGCCACCATCGCCCTCGGCTATGCCGATGGCTGGCCACGTCGTCTCTCGGGGCGCGGGCGCGCTTTCTTCAAAGGGGTGGCTCTGCCGTTCGCTGGTCGGGTCTCGATGGACAGCATCACCCTGGATGTGAGCGCACTGGCGCCCCTGGGCCTTGGCCTGAGACTGGGCGATGAGGTGGAGCTTTTGGGACCACAGCAGACTTTAGCGGATGTCGCCGAGCAGGCCGACACCATCGCCTACGAGATTCTGACGCGCCTCGGCCGGCGCTTCCATCGGACTTATGCGGAGAGCTGTTCGTGAAAGTCGCGGTACTGGGTGGGGGCGTCATCGGCGTCACCACAGCCTATGAACTGGCCCTGGCGGGTCACGAGGTGTCGGTCGTCGAGCGCCAGCCTGGGGTCGGGCTGGAGACGAGTTTCGGCAACGCCGGCGAGATCTCGCCAGGCTACGCCTCGCCCTGGGCGGCGCCGGACGTGCCGTTCAAGGCCGTCGGCTGGCTGTTGGCCGAACATGCGCCGCTGATCCTGCGCCCCAAACCGGATCCGCACATGGTCGCCTGGCTGTTGCGGATGCTGCGGAACTGCACGGCCGAGCGCTACAAGATCAACAAAGCCAGGATGATGCGGCTGGCGGAATACAGCCGGCTGCGCCTATCGGAAGTGCGGGCCGAGACGGGCGTCGCCTATGACGAGCGCATGCAGGGCACCTTGCAGCTCTTCCGCACCCAGGCGCAGCTCGACGGCTCGGCCAAGGACGTCGAGGTGCTGGCGAGGTTCGGAGTTCCCTTCGAGGTGCTGGACCGAACTGGTTGCGAGGTCGCCGAGCCCGGCCTGGCCCAGGCCGCCGAGCCCTTTGTGGGCGGGCTTCGTCTGCCGCGCGACGAAACCGGCGACTGCCAAAAATTCACGGCCGCCCTGGCGCAAAAGGCGGCCGAGAAGGGCGTGCGCTTCGAGTTCGGAACCCAGGTGCGCCGCCTGTTGTCCGATGGCGGCAAGATCGCCGCCGTGGAAACCAACCGCGGGCGGATCGAGGCCGACGTCTATGTCGTGGCCCTGGGCAGCTACTCCGCGCCGATGGTGCGGCCGCTGGGCCTTCGCCTGCCGGTCTATCCTGTCAAAGGCTATTCGATCACCGCACAGGTGACGGCCGAGGACCGGGCGCCGGTCTCCACGATCCTCGATGAGAGCTACAAGGTCGCCATCACCCGCCTGGGCGACCGCATCCGCGTCGGCGGCATGGCGGAAATCTGCGGCTACAGCACAGATCTGCCGACGGCGCGTCGTGCGACGCTGCAGCGGTCCGTCGGCAGCCTCTTCCCTGGAGCAGGCGATCTGGAGCGCGCCAAGTTCTGGTCGGGCCTGCGGCCGATGACGCCTGACGGCACCCCGGTCGTCGGCGCGACGGGAACCCCGAATCTCTATCTGAACACCGGGCATGGAACGCTGGGCTGGACCATGGCCTGCGGCTCGGCCCGGGTGCTGGCGGACCTGATCTCAGGGCGCGAGCCTCAGATCGAGTACGCGGACCTGGCGCTGTCCCGTTACTGACATCTCTAAGGAGCAACAGATGAGCATCACCCGCCTCCATTCCGGCCAGCGCATGAGCCAGGCCGT
Organism: Pseudomonadota bacterium; assembly: GCA_023445705.1. GTDB lineage: Bacteria > Pseudomonadota > Alphaproteobacteria > Caulobacterales > Caulobacteraceae > Phenylobacterium. The sequence continues at coordinate 2,120 of JAEXKM010000356.1, read as the reverse complement.
CATCCATGGCGACACGGTCTATCTCGCCGGCCAGGTCGGCGCCCCGGGCAAGCCGGTCGCCGAACAGACGCGCACGGTCCTCGCCCAGGTCGAAGCGCTGCTGGAAGAGGCCGGCAGCAGCAAGTCGAAGATCCTGACGGCGACGATCTGGCTGGCCGACATGGCCGACTTCGCCGCCATGAACGAGGTCTGGGACGCCTGGGTCGGCGGCCAGGACGCTCCGGCGCGGGCGACCGGCGAGGCCAAGCTGGCGACCCCGGACTACAAGGTCGAGGTGATCGTGGTGGCCGCCCGCTAGGCTGCGCTTGGCGCGCCTGGCAGGATCGGCTGTCAGGCGCCCTCACTTCGGTGAAAAACCCTGCTGGCGGCTCGCTAGTCTTCTCGAAAGACGCGAGGAGCGCCATGGCTCAGCTCAAACTGACGGTGAATGCCCAGGCCCGGACCGCCGATGTCGATCCGGCCACCCCGTTGCTGTGGGTGCTGCGCGACGAGCTCGATCTCAAGGGCACGAAATATGGCTGCGGGGTCGGTCTCTGCGGCGCCTGCACCGTGCATATCGACGGCGCGCCGGTTCGCGCCTGCCTGACGCCGGTCGGCGAGGTGACCGGGCCGGTGCTCACCATCGAAGGGCTTGGCGCGACCGCAGTCGGCGCGAACCTCCAGAAGGCCTGGATCGACATCGACGTCGTGCAGTGCGGCTACTGCCAGGCTGGGCAGCTTATGGCCGCGGCCGCCCTGCTGAGCGAGACACCGCATCCGACCGAGGAAGAGATCGTCGCTGGCATGGAGGGGAATCTCTGCCGGTGTTCGACCTATCCCCGTATCATCGAGGCCATCAAGGCGGCGAGCGCGCGATGAGCCTCGCCTCGCGCAGGACCTTTCTGAAGGGCGGGGCGGCGCTCGGCGGCGGCCTGTTCCTGGGCCTCTATGGAGCCTGTGCGAACGGCGCCGAGGGCGATGGCCGGCTGTCGGCCTTCGTGCAGATCGCGCCGGACGGCCGGGTGACCCTCATGGCCAAGAATCCGGAGATCGGGCAGGGCGTGAAGACCATGCTGCCGATGCTGCTGGCCGAGGAACTGGACGTCGATTGGTCCGCTGTCGTCATCGAGCAGGCCAAGGCCGCTCCGGCGCTGTATGGCGTGCAGATCGCCGGCGGCAGCAACGCCACCCCGACCAACTGGGAGCCGCTGCGCAGGGTGGGCGCGGCCGCCCGGCAGATGCTGGTCATGGCGGCCGCCGAACGATGGGGCGTGCCGGCCAGCGCCTGCTCGACTGAGCCGAACCATGTGATCCACCGCGCCAGCGGTCGCCGCGCCAACTATGGCGAGCTGGCCGCGGCCGCTTCGAGACGGCCGCCCCCGGACCTCGCCTCGGTTCCGCTCAAGGATCCGAAGGACTTTCGCATCATCGGCAAGCCGCAACGCGGCGTCGACACCCCGCGCATCGTCCGGGGAGAGCCGCTGTTCGGCATCGACGTCAGCGTGCCTGGCATGCGCTACGCAGTTTTCCAGCGCTCGCCGGTCACGGGCGGCAAGGTTGTCAGCGCCAATCTCGACGTGGTGCGCGCTCAGCCGGGCGTCGAGAAGGTCTTCATCGTCCCGGCCAGCGGCGAACTGGAGGGACTGGCCGGCGGCGTCGCCATCGTCGCACGGTCGTGGTGGAGCGCCCAGCAGGCGCGATCGCAGCTCGAAGTCGTCTGGGAAGATGGAGCCAACGCGGCCCAGAACTCGGACGCCATCCGCGCCGGGGCTCTGGAGATCAGCCATGGCGCACCGGCCATGGTGTTGCGTCGTGACGGGGATCCGGGGGCGGCGCTCGCCGCTGCGGCTCGCGTCGTGGAAGCGCGCTACAGCTATCCGTTCCTGGCCCACGCAACCCTGGAGCCGCAGAACTGCACCGCGCAGGTCGGCCCGGAGGGCGTGACGATCTGGGCGCCGACCCAGAACCCCGAGCCGGGCCGGGCGCTGGTGGCGCGGACCCTGGGCGTGTCGCCGGAACAGATCACCATCCACATCACCCGCATCGGCGGCGGCTTCGGGCGGCGCCTGCACAACGACTACATGGCCGAGGCGGCCTGGATCGCCCGCGAGGCGGGCGCGCCGGTCAAGCTGGTCTGGAGC
>JAEXKM010000307.1 GCA_023445705.1 Pseudomonadota bacterium | reverse complement strand
CGCATCCTGGACCAACGCCACCGCCACGGCGGGATCAAACACGTGGTCGCTCAGCGGCGTCACGCTCGTCCAAAGCAGCACGCTGCAGGTGCGGGTCGCCGATACGGCCGGCAACGAGGGCCCGCGCCTCGTCCAGGCCTATGAGTATGACGCCGTCGCGCCGGCCGCCGTCAGCGGCCTGTCTCTTTCGAACGACACCGGCGCCTCCTCGAGCGATTTCGTGACCAACGTGGCGGCCCAGACCATCAGCGCTGTTCTAGGAAGCGGCCTGTCGGCGGGGGACCAAGTCAGGGGCTCGCTGGACAACGGAGCCACCTGGATCGACATCACCTCCAAGGTCAGCGGCAGCGCCCTGACCTGGAACGGCGTCACACTCACCGCCAGCGGTGTCCTGAGGATTCAGATTCTGGACGCCGCTGGCAACACCAGCGAAGCCTTCACGCCTTATCTGGTCGATACGTCCGCCGCCGCGCCGTCCATACCGGACCTGAGCGCCGCGTCGGACACCGGGGCGTCGAGCACCGACAATATCACCAGCGACGTCACGCCCACCTTTATCGGCACGAGCGAGGCGCACGCATCGGTGTCGTTGTTCGACACCGATGGCACGACCGTGCTGGGGAACGCTGTCGCCGACGGGTCGGGGAACTGGTCGATCACCTCAAGCACCCTGTCGGTCGGCCCGCACACGGTCTCGGCCGCGATCACGGATCTGGCCGGAAACACCTCAACGGCCGGCCCGGGTCTGCTGATCACGATCGAGGCGCCCGTCTCGCCTGAACCGCCAGCGCCATCGGTTGTGACCATCGTGACCTCGTCCGGATCCTTGATCACCGGCGACGGCGGCGACAATCGCATCGCGTGGAGCGGAAGCGGCGCCGATACGATCGCCGCGGGCGCGGGGAACGACACCCTTATCGCCGGACCGAACAACGATGTCCTGCAGGGCGCCACCGGCGCCGACAGCATCTCCGCGGGGGCGGGTGACGATGTGGTGCGCGGCGGTCAGGGGGATGACTTCCTGAACGGCAACCAGGGGAACGATCTTGTGTTCGGGGACCTTGGCGACGACACCGTCGCCGGGGGTAAGGGCGACGACTTCGTCCACGGCAATACGGGCGACGACGTCCTCCTTGGCGACCTTGGCGACGACACCGTTCTGGGGGGCCAGGGCGATGACATCCTCCTTGGTGGCGACGGCGCCGACTACCTCTCCGGCGACAGGGGCGACGACGTTCTGATCGGCGGTGCGGGCCGGGACCTTTTCAACTTCGTGGACGGCGCAGGCCGCGATGTCATCGCGGACTTCAGCCACGCGGAGGGCGATCAGATCCGGCTCTCGGTCACTCAGGCGGCGGATTTCCAGGCCCTGTCGGACAAGATGGCCATGGTCGGCGCGGACACGACGATCACGCTGGATGGACTCACGATCGTCCTGGCGGGCATCCCGTCGAACAGCCTTACCGCCGACGACTTTCTGTTCGTCTAGCTTACGACGGCAGGCGGTCCGTGGTCACAACGGTCCGCCATCCCAGTCTGCTCGGGGCGGCGCGCCACCGGCGTCAAACTCAGCTTTCACGATCTGAGCTTACCGGGCCGATCGGAGGAACCGACAGGTCTCCGGCCTGTCGGTCGCGATAGAGCGCCGCACGCACCACAAGCATAAGGCTGATCGGCGTCGTGACGGACAGGAACATCGCGATCAGCACTTCGTGCAGCCCGAGCCTCCCGCGCGATATTGTGAAATAGAGGACAGAGCTCATCAGGATAAGAAACATGCCCAGCGTGGAGCCGAGCGTCGGGGCGTGGACCCGCTGATAGAACGTCTCCAGACGGAAGAGCCCAATCGCGCCGGTGAGCACGAGAAACGCGCCGGACAGCAGGCCCGCGGCGATCACGATCGCAGCCCATAGCGGCAGATCGGCGGCGCTCATTCGATGACCTCCCCGCGCATCAGGAATTTGCCGATCGCGACGGTGCTGGCGAAGCCAAGCAAGGCGATGATCAGGCTCGCCTCGAAATAGTTCGCGCTGCCGGTCCGGATTCCCAGGGTGATCAACAGCAGCATGCCCGCGACATAAAAGGCGTCGAGCCCGATCGCGCGATCCTGCGCGCGCGGCCCGCGGACGATCCGAAACAAGCAAAGCCCCATCGCCGTCGCGAGCATCGCCTGAGCCAAGGTTATGGCCAGTCCGAGGATGTAGGCGCTCATTCAAATATCTCCCTCAGCGGGCGTTCGTAGCGGTCGATAATCGTGCGGATCCACTGGTCCTCATCCACGAGATCAAAGACGTGGATGAGCAGGACTCGCTCTCGCGCGCCGTAGCTGACCCAGATGGTCCCCGGCGTGGATGTTATGATGCAGGCGAGGATGGCCAGACCGTAGCTGTTGGTGAGCTGCATGGGCACCTCGACGAAGCCCGATGTGACCTTACGTTGCTTGCCGCCGAGGATCAGCGTGAGCACGGCGATGTTCGAGCGAACGATGTCCACGGCCACCCGCCCGGCCAAGGGCAAAAGTCGCCGGCGGCTGCGTATCTTCAAGGGCGGCAGGTCGAGCCGCCGCACCAAGCGCGAGAGCGTCACGCCCAGCACCGCACCCAGAAGCAGATGTCCGGGGGCGAGGCTCTGATTCAACAATAGCCACGTCGCCATGATGAAGGCGCTCATGGCCGGATGCGGCAGCCAGCGCTTCATGGCCGCGCCTCGCCGCCCAGCACCGTGCGGACATACTGCGCGGGGTCGTGCAACTGTTCGGCCGCGCGGATCGCGAAGCCCAGCGGCGGCTGAACCGCGATGGTCAGCACCACGAAGACGGCGAGCAACCCCGCGATCGGCGCGATCTCCGCCAGCCGGATGGGTATGGCCGCCCGGTCCGCCTCCACCCACCACAGCTGGATGCCGGCTCGCATGAGGGCGATGAGCACGACCAAACTCGAGATGATGAGCAGGCCCGCCAGCAGGGCGCCTTTCCAGGTGGCCAGTTCAGGCACGAGGGGCGCGAGGATGGTCACCTTGGCGAGGAAACCGGGGAATGGCGGAATTCCGGCCGCCATCAGGGTGACCGCTAGGAAAGCGGCGCTGAGGATGCCGACGGGAGCTGTGATCAGGACCGCCCGCTCGTCCTCTTCGGTGTAAAGACCATCGCCGGCCGGATCGTAGTCTTCGAGTTGCGGCGCGGCTTCGTAGTCATCACCTCTCTCGCCGATCACGCCGGCCAGCAGGAACAGCGCCGCAGCGCCCAGGGTGGAAACCGCCAGATAGAAGATGGCGCCGGCGGTCACCGCCGACTGACCCAGACTGATCGCACAGAGCAACGTGCCGGCGGAAATGACGAGGTTGTAGCCGGCGAGCTTTCCGAGATCGCGAACGGCCAGGATTCCCACAAGCCCGGTCAGGGAGGTCGCAGCGCCCATCACAAACAGCCAGTCGCGTCCAAAGTCCGCTGAGGCGCCCGCTTCCGGACCAAACAGCAGCGCGCTGAGACGCAGCAGCACATAGATCCCAACCTTGGTCATGATCGCAAACAGCGCCGCCACCGGGGGCGAGGCGGCGTCATACGTGCGGACGAGCCAAAAGCCGACCGGCCAGGCAGCAGCCTTGACCAGGAACGCCATGCCGAGAATGGCGGCGCCGGCCTGAAGCAGCCCGCGGATCTCGGGCGGCGCGGTGGCGACGCGTTCCGATAGAACCGCCATGCTGAGGGAGCCCGTCACGCCGAAGATCAGGCTGACGCCGACCAGGAACAGCAGCGAGGCGGCCAGGTTGATCACGATGTAATGCAGACCCGCCTTCACCCGCGGCGCGCCGGACCCGTGCAGAAGCAAGCCGTAGGACGCAGCCAGGAGCACTTCGAAGAAGACGAAGAGATTGAACAGGTCCCCTGTCAGGAAGGCGCCGTTCAGTCCCATCAGCAGGAACTGCGAGAGCGCGAAATAATAGGGCCCAAGCCTGGACCATCGCGCGAGGGCGAAGATCGCGCTCGTCAAGCCAAGCGCCGCCGCGAGGAACAGCATCAGCGCCGACAGCCGGTCCGCGACCAGGACGATGGCCAGCGAGGCGGGCCAGTGGCCTAGCCTGTAGGCGTGACTGGTCGCCTCCGCGCCTGAATCGGTGAAAATGACGAGGGCGATGGCGTTGACCATCAGCGCCGCGCACGAACCGACGGCCAGGGCCGCCTCCCATCGTCGGTGGCGCGCGCCCAACATCAGCAGAATGGCCCCGGTGGCCAACGGCAGCAGGATCGGGGTGATGAGAAGCTGGCTCGTCACGGCGGCGGCTCCTCGCCATCGACGTGGTCGCCTCCGGTCAGCCCCCGTGCGGCCAGGACCACGACGAGCAGGAGCGCGGTGGTCGCAAAGCCGATCACAATCGCGGTGAGTACGAGCGCCTGCGGCAACGGGTCCGCATAGTCCGCAAGCGCGCCGGTGGGGCCTTTCAGGATGGGCTCCGCGCCGATGCGTAGGCCGCCGGTCGAGAAAATGAAGAGATTGACGGCGTAGGACAGCAGGGTCAGCCCGACGATCACCTGAAAAGTTCTTGGCCGCAGGACCAACCAGACGCCGGCGCCGGTCAGGACGCCGATGGCGCCCGCAAGGATGAGCTCCATCACCCCTCTCCGCTCAATTCAGGCGCATCCGCGACCTTGACCTTCTGCCGTCGGGGACGACGGAGGGATTGGTGGGCGATGGCCGTCAGGATCAGGGTCGTGGCTCCGACCACGAGGATGAACACGCCAAGGTCGAACAGGATGGCCGTCGCTAGGGGGATGCGGCCCAGAAGCGGCAGCTCCAGATAGCGGAAGTAGGAGGTCAGGAACGGATAGCCGAAAACGAGGGAGCCCGCTCCCGTCGCCAGCGCAACGAGCAGACCGATGCCGATCCAGCGGACCGGCGCGACCCGAAACCGGCTCTCCACCCAACGCACCCCTCCTGCGAAGTACAACAGGATCAACGCGGCGGAGGCCGTCAGGCCGGCCGAAAACCCGCCACCTGGCAGATCGTGCCCGCGCAGGAACAGGTGGACTGCGAACAACAGGATGATCGGGAACATCAGCCGGATGATCAGACCGGGGACATACAGAAACTCCGCGAGCGTCTGACCGCCCTCGCGCTCGGCGCTGGCTTCGTCCTGGGCGGCCTGGCGCTGCTGCTGCACCGGAGCGCCCATGCTTTCCTCGCTTGGCCGGAAACGGCGCAACAGGGCGAATACTGAGAGCGCCACGACGGCGAGCACGGTGATTTCGCCAAGCGTATCGAAAGCTCGAAAATCCACGAGAATGACGTTGACCACATTGCGTCCGCCGCCCTCAGCGTAGGCGCGCGCCAGGAAGAACTCCGAGATCGAATCCTGGGCGGGGTGCATCATCACCCCATAGGCGAGCATCGCCATTCCCAGCCCAGCCAGCACCGCCATCAGACCATCGCGCATCCGGCGCAGGCGATCGGCGGGACGCCGCACGGCGACCATCTTCACGCGCTGAGGCAGCCAGCGCAGGCCCAGCAGGAGCAGGATAGTGGTGACAACCTCCACCAGAAGCTGGGTCGCCGCGAGGTCAGGCGCCGAAAGCCAGACAAAGCTGATGCACAATGTGAGACCAGCGCCTCCCACAGCCACCAGCGCGGCCAGGCGATGAAACTTTGCGAGGCTGGCCGCAGCGATCGCGCACGCGCCTCCGATGAGCCAGAGAAGCGCGAAGGCGGAATCGATCGGCGAGAGGCTGATCCCCCGGAAGGCGATCGGGGCGACCGCCAGACTGAGGCCGGCCGCCGTCAGGGTCACGATCCAGAGCAGCAGAAGCTGCGGCTGTAGGCGTTCTGATGGAAAGCGCCGCTCAACTGCGGCCGGGACCTTCTCGGTCAGTAGTTGCAGGGTGACATCGAAGAGCCGGGTTGCGCTGATCGGACCTGACGGCGGCGCGGCGCCTCGAGTGAGCGGCCCGCGGAAAGCGACATAGAGGACTATGCCGGCGGCGAAGGCGGCGAAGCTCATCATGAGCGCCGGCGTCAGCCCATGCCAGACCGCCAGTGTAAACTCCGGCGCGCGATCCCCCAGCACGGCCTCGATGGCGACGTCCAGGGCCGGCGCGATCATGATCGCTGGGAACGCGCCGACAAGCAGGCATGTCAGGGCGAGAATTCCGATGGGCGCCAGCATCCAGGGGGGAGGCTCATGCGGCGGCTTGGGAAAGGCCGGTGGCGCAGCGCCAAAGAACACGCCGCCGATGAAGCGCAGCGAATACAGAACGGAGAAAGCGCTGGCGGTCACGACCACGGCTGGGATCAGCAGATCGAGGCGACTTCCTGTTCGGGTGGCCAGGGCTTCCTCAAAGAACATCTCCTTGGACAGGAAGCCGTTCAGAAGCGGAACCCCGGCCATGGCGGCGGCGGCTACGGCGGCTAGCCCCGCGGTGAGGGGCATGAAGCGCGCCAGCCCCCCAAGCTTGCGCAGGTCGCGCGTCCCCGTCTCATGATCCACCGCGCCGGCGGCCATGAACAGCGACGCCTTGAACACCGCATGATTGACGATGTGGAAGATCGCCGCCACGCAGGCAAGCGGGCTGGAAAGGCCAATCAGGAAGGTGATGAGTCCAAGGTGACTTATGGTGGAATAGGCCAGGACGCCTTTCATATCCTGCTGGAAGATCGCCAGCAGGGCGCCGAGCGTCAGGGTGATTAACCCCGATGCCGCGACCAGCCAGAACCATTCTTCGGTCCCGGAAAGCACCGGCCAGAACCGCACCAGCAGGAAGACCCCGGCCTTGACCATGGTCGCCGAGTGCAGGAAGGCCGAGACCGGCGTCGGCGCGGCCATGGCGTTCGGCAGCCAGAAGTGAAACGGGAATTGCGCGCTCTTGGTGAACGCGCCGACGAGGATCAGAAGCAGGGCTGGAACATAGGCTCCGCTGCTGCGAATCTTATCTCCGGAGGCGAGGATCGCATCGATCTCAAGGCTTCCGGCTGCATGGGCGATCATCAGCAGCCCCAGCAGCAGGCAAAGCCCTCCCGTGGCGGTTACGATGAGCGCCATGCGCGCGCCTTCCCGCGCGGCGGCGCCGTGGTGCCAATAGCCAATGAGCAGGAACGACAGGATGCTCGTCACTTCCCAGAAGACGACCAACTGGATGACGTTCGCCGACAGCACCACGCCCACCATGGCGCCGGCGAAGGCCAGGAGCAGCGAGAAGAACCGCGGCACCGGGTCGGCGGGCGACATGTAGTACCGCGCATAGATGCTCACCAGCAGACCTATGCCGCAAATCAGCACCAAGAAGAGCCAGGAGAACCCGTCGAGTCGCAGGCCGAAAGTAAGCTGCAGGGCAGGCGCCCAGGGGGCTGAGAGCGTAAGGACACCGCCTCCGGCGACCGTCGGATAAAGCAGGACCGTGCAGATCAGCGCAATCAGCGTCGTGGCGGTCGCCAGGCTGGCGGCTGCGTTGCGCGCGTCCGGCCGCAGGCACGCGGCCGCCGCAGCGCCGACGAATGGCGTTCCGAGGATCAGGAGCAGCAGAACCTGCGACCAACTCATGGGCCTTGAATGAATTCTCCGATGTAGCGGCGGTATGGGCCGGCAGGTCCCCCGCCATCCTCAACAAACCGAGCAGCTCTTCAAGGCGCCGGGTTCAAATTGTCGGCAAACATGCAAAACCACCTGTGCCCCGCACGTGGGAAATAGATAGGCTTTGGGGCGACCGGCCCATGTCCGGCCCCAGATCTGCTTCGATGACATTCGAAGTTATGATCGCAATGTTTCAACGTTTTTTTCTCTGAGAGGTGACGCTTGGTGGAAGACACCTCGCCGCTCGGCCCGCCCAAGCGAATATTGCTGGCGACCGATCTGAGCGGCAGCAGCGATCGGGCGCTCGACCGCGCCACGCTGCTGGCCAATCACTGGGATGCCGAGCTTCACATCGTCCACGCTCTCGATACGCCCGCCGAGCCGGATCATCACGGGCTGCCGTCCTGGCGGCGGCCGCCGGACAATCGCGACCGCGTGGAGCGGCAGATCCGCGACGACATCCGGGGGAACTGTCCGCGGCTGAAGATCCACCTGTCCGAAAGCCCGCCGATCGCCGCCATTCTCGATACGATCGAGCAGGAGCAATGCGACCTCGTGGTGGTCGGCCTTGGCCGGTCCCGCGTCTTCGGCTGGCCGCCGCTTGGCAAGACCATCAACGAGCTGTTCAGACGCTCGCCTGTCTCCGTCCTGGTGGTGAAGAAGCGCCCGCAAGGACCTTATCAGCGCCTGCTGATAGGCGCTGATTTCAGCGTCGAAGCGCGCAGCGGACTTGAAGCGGCCGCACGTCTATTTCCGCAGTCGGAGCTTCATGTGATGCATGCGTTTGAGCTGCCTTATCGGGCGCTGCTGCTCGACAGCCAGCTAAGTCGCGACTTCGGGGAGATGGAGCGCGCTTCCCTCAGGGAGTTCGTGGCGGAAGCCGATTTGCCCGAGACGGCCAGGGGAAGGATTCAGACCCTGATCGAACACGGCCCTCCAGAGGCCATGCTGAGCGCCTACGCAACGGAACGCGGCGCCGACCTTTGCGTCATCGGCGCTTACGAGCGCAGCCTGCTCTTCCACACCGTCGTCATCGGCAAGGGGCCGCGGATCGTCGATGCTGCGCCATGCGACATCCTGGTTGTCCGGGCGACGAGAGACGCGCAGCCGCGGGGCTGATCGAAGCCTGGGCGAGGCATGTCGAAGTCGGCCTAGGGCGCGGAGGCCTCGCCGCGGATGTAGAGCGTCGGGCTCACGCCGATGGCGGTTCTGAAGGCGTAGGTGAATGCTGAGGACGAGGCGTAGCCCAGCTCTAGTGCGATCTGGGTGATGTCCATGTCGCCACCGAGCAACTCGATCGACTTGAACAGTCGCATGCGACGCCGCCAGGAGCGCAGGCTCATCCCAAGATCGGCTTCGAAGCGCCGTGTCAGGGTGCGCGTGGAGACACCGAGTTCCTCGCCCCATTGTTCTGCGGTCCGGGAATCCGCAGGGTCGGCGTAAAGCGCCCCGCACAGCCGGACCAGCGCCGCGGTGCGAGGCCAGGGCAACGCCGCAGGAAGCGCACGCGCACGACGTAGCTGATCGAGGATCAGGCCGGTCACCCGGCCTCGATAGCCGGGATCGTCACCGCTCTCCTGCAGGACAGCAGCTTCGGCGATCAGCGCGCGCAGCAACGGCGCGACATTGAACACCGCAGGATCCGATGGCAGGTCGCTGGTGACCGCCGTGGAAATCCAGAGACTGCGGAATTCCGCGCCCATGAGCGAGCCGACGCGGTGGTTGACGCCCGCCGGCAACCAGACCGCTTGCCGCGGGGATATCACGAAGGATCTCCCAGGGATCGCCACCGACAGGACCCCGGAGATCGCGTAGGCCACCTGACCCCATGGGTGCGCATGCTCCGGGAAATAGGTCCGCGCCTCAAGGGATTGGACGCGAACCGTCAGCGGAGCCGGCGCCCCCAGGTCAGGCGGCGCCGAAATCTCGCTCCATGTCATGGCCGCCTCCAGGCTGTCCGCTGATCTACAAGTCCTGTCGCCTGGTCGAGAGGCGGACAGCAATCCGAGCGATATACGAGATGAGGCGCCTTCAGCGCCAGGGTACGCCAACTGTGGCGCATGACGGAGAGAGCCGCCGTGGCGATGACCGACAGCTACGACCTGACGCTATCGACCGGGTCAGAGGAAGCCGCATCCCATTATCGGACCGGCGCCGGACACATGCTGGCGATGTGGACCGGCGCGGCCGAGGCGCTCGATAAGGCGCTGCTCGCCGATCCCGACTTCGCGCTCGCCCGTGCGGCCCGCGCCCGGCTCCTGGCGATCACCGCGCAGATGGCCGACGCGCGCGCCGAAATCGCGACCGCGCAGGAACTGGTTGCTCGGCGCGGGACCGAACGCGAGCGTAGTCATGTCGATGTCCTGAGCTTCGCGCTCAATGGCCAGTCCGCCAAGGCGCTGGAGGCGGCGCTGGCGCATGCGAACCTGTGGCCCCATGACGCAATGATCCTCTCCTTGCCCTTGGGGGCCTTCGGACTGTTCGCGTTCTCGGGCATGGCGCACCACGATCAGGCGCGCGTCGATCTCTGCGAACGCCACGCCTCCAGCTTCGCGAAGGACGACTGGTGGTTCCTGACCAGTCACGGCT
>JAEXKM010000303.1 GCA_023445705.1 Pseudomonadota bacterium | reverse complement strand
GCGTAGTTCGCCCCGGTGTGCATCCACTCCTTGGCCTTGGGATCGGTGATTCCGTGCGCGGCGAAGGCGCCGAATCCGACGGCCAGGAAACCAACGACGGCCGCCGCCGCCATCCAGGGACGAAGCTCTCTCATGTCCCTTGCCTAGCCGAGCCTGCGCCCGGCCGCTACCAATAGCGGCAAGGCCAAGGAGGAGGGCGGGGTGAAACCGGCATCGGTGCAGGACTATCGTGAGCTGGCGCGCCGCCGTCTGCCCAAGATGTTCTTCGAGTACATCGACGGCGGCTCCTATGCGGAGGTGACGCTCGGCCGAAACGTCGCCGACCTCGAAGCGCTCGCGCTGCGCCAGCGGGTGATGCGCGACATGACCACCCTCGACATGTCGGTCGAGGTGTTCGGCCAGACGATGACCATGCCTCTGGGCCTGTCGCCGGTCGGCATGGCCGGCATGTACGGCCGTCGCGGCGAGGTGCAGGCCGCCGCCGCCGCGGCCGAGGCAGGCGTGCCCTTCTGCCTCTCCACGGTCGGCGTGTGCTCGGTGGAGGAGGTGGCCGCCGCCGGGACGCCGCCCTGGTTCCAGCTCTACATGCTCAAGGACCGCGGCTACATGCGCGAGCTGCTGGCGAGGGCCAAGGCGGCCGGCTGCCACGTGCTCGTTTTCACCGTCGATCTGCCGCTTCCCGGCGCCCGTTATCGCGACGTCCGTTCCGGCTTCACCGGCGCGAGCGGCCTCTCCGGCGCCCTGAACACCGCCTGGCAGGGCGTCACTCATCCCCAGTGGCTGTGGGACGTCTGGCTCCACGGCCGCCCGCACACCCTCGGCTCGGTTGTGGGTGCGATTCCCCAAGGGCGCAGCGTCACCGACTTCCTGAGTTGGATCGCCAAGAATTTCGATCGTTCGGTCACCTGGGATGACCTCGATTTCGTCCGTCAGGTCTGGGACGGCCCGATCGTGATCAAAGGCGTGCTCGACCCCGAAGACGCGCGCGACGCTGTAAAGGCCGGCGCACAAGGCCTGGTGGTGTCCAACCACGGCGGGCGCCAGCTCGACGGGGTGCGCTCCTCGATCTCGGCGCTCCCGGCCGTGGTCGATGCTGTCGGAGCGGACCTGGAAGTCTTCCTGGACGGTGGGATCAGGTCCGGTTTGGACGTTCTGAAGGCGCTCAGCCTTGGCGCAAAGGCATGTTTTGTCGGTAGAGCCTGGGCCTATGCTCTAGGCGCCGGAGGTCAGCCTATGATCTCGAAAATGCTGGGAACAATGCGTGCTGAACTTGCAACAGCAATGATCCTTACAGGCTGTAAAGTCGCGCGAGACGCCGAGAAATCGCTACTAGACGTCGCACCTTAGAAAAACTTTTCGTTTTCAAGCCTTGTCGGCCATCGACAAGGGATGATCTTGCCGAGTAAATGCGCGCCGATTTGGGCGCAACACCGGTCTTTGAATGCCGGCTTTGAGGCGCGCCCGCTAGTTGAGAGCGAGGTATCCCGATGGGAGCTCCGGGACGGCAAGGTCTTTACGACCCGCGCAACGAACACGATGCGTGCGGTGTGGGTTTCGTGGCCAATATCAAAGGCCGCAAATCGCACGAAGTCGTGGCCGCTGGTCTGGAAATCCTGATCAATCTCGACCACCGCGGCGCTGTGGGCGCCGACCCGCTGGTCGGCGATGGCGCAGGGATTCTGATTCAGATTCCGGACGCCCTGCTGCGCGATTGGGCCGGCAAGGAAGGGCTGAATCTGCCCCCGGCCGGCGAGTATGCGGTCGCCATGTGCTTCCTGCCGCGCGACGACGCTGCGCGTCAGATCACGGTCAGCCAGTTCGAGCACTTCCTGAAGGTCGAGCATCAGCCCCTGATCGGCTGGCGCGACGTGCCGGTGAACACCAATGGCCTGGGCGAGGCGGTGCTCGCTGAAATGCCGGTGATCCGTCAGGCCATCGTCGGCCGCGGCCCGAACATCCGCAGCCAGGACGCCCATGAGCGCAAGCTGCTGGCCATCCGCAAGCAGACCCAGAACCCGCTGGCGCAGCTCGCCGCCAAGCACGGCATGCCCAGCATCGCCGACCTCTACATGCCGTCCTTCTCGACCCGGACGGTGGTCTACAAGGGCCTGCTGCTCGCCGACCAGGTCGGCACCTACTACGAGGACCTGGCCAACCCGATCACGGAATCGGCCCTGGCCCTGGTTCACCAGCGCTTCTCGACCAACACCTTCCCATCCTGGAAGCTGGCGCACCCCTACCGCTTCATTGCGCACAACGGCGAGATCAACACCGTCCGCGGCAACGTGAACTGGATGAACGCCCGCCGCCGCACGCTGGAAAGCGACCTGCTGGGGCCGGACCTCAACAAGATGTGGCCGCTGATCCCGCATGGTCAGTCGGACACCGCTTGCCTCGACAACGCCCTGGAACTGCTGGTCGCCGGCGGCTACCCGCTGGCCCATGCGGTGATGATGCTGATCCCGGAAGCCTGGGCCGGCAACCCGCTGATGGACGCCAAGCGCAAGGCTTTCTACGAGTACCACGCCGCCCTGATGGAGCCGTGGGACGGCCCCGCTGCGGTGGCCTTCACCGACGGCCGCCAGATCGGCGCGACCCTCGACCGCAACGGCCTGCGCCCGGCGCGTTTCATCATCACCGACGAAGATCATGTGATCATGGCGTCGGAAGTCGGCGTCCTGACCGTTCCGGAAGAGCGCATCGTCCGCAAGTGGCGCCTGCAGCCCGGCAAGATGCTCCTCATCGACATGGAGGAAGGCCGGATCATCGAGGACGAGGAGATCAAGCGCACGCTCTCCGAGGCCGAACCCTACGCCGAGTGGCTGAACGAGACCCAGTTCAAGCTCGAGGAGCTGCCTGAGATCGCCTACAGCGAAGCCCAGGCCAACGATCCGGACCAACTGCTCGATCGCCAGCAGACCTTCGGCTACACCCAGGAGGACGAGCAGTTCTTTCTGGAGCCGATGGCGGTGACCGGCGAGGATCCCATCGGTTCGATGGGCGCCGACACCCCGATCGCGGTGCTCTCCAAGCGCTCCAAGCTGCTCTACGACTACTTCAAGCAGAACTTCGCCCAGGTCACGAACCCGCCGATCGACCCGATCCGCGAGGAACTGGTCATGAGCCTGGTCTCGATGATCGGCCCCCGCCCGAACCTGCTCGGCCGCCACGCCGGCACCCATAAGCGCCTGGAAGTTTCCCAGCCGATCCTCACCAACGAGGACCTGGCGAAGATCCGTTCGATCAGCGAACTGCTGGACGGCTCCTTCCGGACCGCCACCATCGACGTCACCTGGGACGCGGCCGACGGCGCCGCCGGCCTGGAGCGCGCGCTGGAGCGCATCTGCCGCGAGGCGACCGACAACGTCCTGGCCGACAAGAACATTCTGATCCTGTCGGACCGCCGTGTCGGTTCGGACCGCATCCCGATCCCTGCCGCCCTGGCCACGGCTGCGGTTCACCACCACCTGATCCGCCAGGGCCTGCGCATGCAGACCGGCCTGGTCATCGAGACCGGCGAAGCCCGCGAAGTGCACCACTTCTGCGTCCTCGCCGGCTACGGCGCCGAGGCGGTGAACCCCTATCTCGCCTTCGAGACTTTGGAGAACCTCCGCGTCCGTCAGGGCGTGAGCCTGTCGGCCTATGACGTCCGCAAGAACTACATCAAGGCCATCGGCAAGGGCATCCTGAAGGTCATGTCCAAGATGGGCATCTCGACCTACCAGTCCTATTGCGGCGCCCAGATCTTCGACGCCGTCGGCCTGTCGTCGGAACTGATCGAGAAGTTCTTCACCGGCACGGCGACCACCATAGAAGGCGTCGGCCTTGGTCAGATCGCCGAGGAGTCGGTGCGCCGTCACCGCGACGCCTATGGCGACAACCCGATCTACGCCAGCATGCTGGACGTCGGCGGCCAGTACGCCTTCCGCCTGCGCGGCGAACAGCACGCCTGGACGCCGGAAACGGTCTCCAAGTTGCAGCACGCCGTGCGCGGCGGCCGTTCGGACGACTATCGCGCCTTCGCCGAGGGCATCAACGAGCAGTCCGAGCGCCTGCTGACGATCCGCGGCCTGATGCGCTTCAACTACGCCGATACGCCGGTGCCGATCGACGAGGTCGAACCCGCCAGCGAGATCGTCAAGCGCTTCGCCACTGGCGCCATGAGCTTCGGTTCGATCAGCCGTGAGGCGCACACCACCCTGGCCGTCGCCATGAACCGCATCGGCGGCCGGTCGAACACCGGTGAGGGCGGCGAGGAGTCCGATCGCTTCAAGCCGCTGCCGAACGGCGACTCCATGCGCTCGGCCATCAAGCAGGTGGCCTCGGGCCGTTTCGGCGTCACCGCCGAGTACCTGGTCAACGCCGACAACATCCAGATCAAGATGGCCCAGGGCGCCAAGCCCGGCGAGGGCGGCCAGCTTCCCGGCCACAAGGTCGACAAGAACATCGCCCGCGTCCGTCACTCGACCCCGGGCGTCGGCCTGATCTCTCCGCCGCCGCACCACGACATCTATTCGATCGAGGATCTGGCACAGCTCATCCACGACCTGAAGAACGTCAATTCGGGCGCCCGCATTTCCGTGAAGCTGGTGTCGGAAGTCGGCGTCGGCACGGTCGCGGCGGGTGTCGCCAAGGCGCGCGCCGACCACATCACCATCTCCGGCTTCGAGGGTGGCACCGGCGCTTCGCCGCTCACCTCGCTGACCCATGCCGGCTCCCCCTGGGAAATCGGCCTTGCCGAGACCCAGCAGACCCTGCTGCTGAACGGCCTGCGCACCCGCGTCGCGGTCCAGGCGGACGGTGGCCTGCGGACCGGCCGTGACGTAGCCATCGCCGCCCTCCTGGGCGCCGACGAGTTCGGCTTCGCCACCGCGCCGCTGATCGCCGCCGGCTGCATCATGATGCGCAAGTGCCACCTGAACACCTGCCCGGTGGGCGTGGCGACCCAGGATCCGGTGCTGCGCGCGCGCTTCACCGGCCAGCCGGAGCACGTGATTAACTACTTCTTCTTCGTCGCCGAAGAACTGCGCGAGATCATGGCGGCCCTCGGCTTCCGGACGGTCAACGAGATGGTCGGCCGCGTCGACCGCCTCGACGCCCGCCAGGCGGTCGACCACTGGAAGGCCGAAGGCGTCGACCTCTCCAAGCTGCTCTATGCGGCGGCTCCGGAAGGCGCGAAGGGCCTCTGGAACATGGACCGTCAGGACCATGGCCTGGGCAAGGCGCTGGACAACACCCTCATCGCCGACGCCAAGCCGGCGTTGGAAAAGGGCGAACCTGTCCTGCTCGAATACGCGATCAAGAACATCAACCGCACCGCCGGCGCCATGTTGTCGGGCGAGGTGGCCAAGCGCTATGGCCATGCCGGCCTGCCCGAGGACACCATCACCATCAAGTTCCGCGGCCAGGCGGGGCAGAGCTTCGGCGCCTTCACCGCCCGCGGCGTCACGCTGGAGCTGACCGGCGACGGCAACGACTATGTGGGCAAGGGCCTGTCCGGCGGCCGGGTCGTCGTTCGCCAGCCGGCCGAGGCGCGCCGCGACCCGACCAAGAACATCATCGCCGGAAACACGGTGCTCTACGGCGCGATCGCCGGCGAGGCCTATATCCAGGGGGTGGCCGGCGAGCGTTTCGCCGTCCGCAACTCGGGCGCGGTCACCGTGGTCGAGGGCGTGGGCGACCACGGCTGCGAATACATGACCGGCGGCGTGGTCGTGGTGCTGGGCGACACCGGCCGCAACTTCGCGGCCGGCATGTCCGGCGGTGTGGCCTATGTCTATGACCCCAAGGGCCGCTTCGCCGACCTGTGCAACAAGGCCATGGTCGACCTGGAAAAGATCGAGCCGTCGTCACCGGCTACGCGCGAAGACGAGCCCTATCGTCCCAGCCAGCGGTCTTTGTCGGTCGACAACAGCGGCATGGGCGATGTGCTGCGCTTCGACGCCGAACGCCTGCGCATCCTGATCGAGCGCCATCATCTCTACACGGGTTCGGATCGCGCCCGGGAGATCCTGGAGAACTGGGACAACACCCTCGCGTCCTTCGTGAAGGTGATGCCCAAGGATTATCGCCGCGCCCTGCAGGACATGGCCGCGGAACGCCAGGCGGCTGCCGCCGTCGCGGCCGAATAGGTCGGGGAGGATCAGACTATGGGCAAGCCTACCGGCTTTCTTGAACTCGAGCGCCAAGAGCGCACCTACGATGCTCCCCAGGAGCGGGTGAAGACCTGGAAGGAGTTCGTCCATCCGATGCCGGCCGAGGAGGTCTCGAGCCAGGCCTCGCGGTGCATGGATTGCGGCATTCCGTTTTGTCACCAGGGCTGTCCGGTCAACAACCAGATCCCGGACTTCAACAACCTGGTCTACAAGGAACATTGGAAGGTGGCGCTGGATAACCTCCAGTCGACCAACAACTTCCCAGAGTTCACCGGCCGCGTCTGCCCCGCCCCGTGCGAGGCGTCCTGCACGCTGAACATCATCGACACCCCGGTCACCATCAAGACGATCGAGTGCGAGATCGTCGATCGCGGCTGGCAGGAAGGCTGGATCAAGCCGCAGATGTCGCCCCGCGGCACCGGCAAGCGCGTCGCCGTGGTCGGCTCGGGCCCGGCGGGCCTGGCCTGCGCCCAGCAACTCGCCCGCGCCGGCCACGCCCCGACGGTGTTCGAAAAGAACGACCGCATCGGCGGTCTGCTCCGCTACGGCATCCCTGACTTCAAGATGGAAAAGCATCTGATCGACCGCCGCGTCGCGCAGATGGAAGGCGAGGGCGTGATCTTCCGGACCAATTTCGAGGTCGGGAAGACGGTGTCGGTCCAGCGCCTGCTCGACGACTATGACGTCCTGGTCATGGCCGGCGGCGCGGAAGACCCGCGCGACCTAGCGGTGCCCGGCCGCGAACTGGCCGGCGTCCACTACGCCATGGACTTCCTGGTCCAGCAGAACAAGCGCAACGCCGGCGACGATGAACTGCGCGCCGCCCCCAACGGCGGTATCTCGGCCACCGGCAAGCACGTCGTCGTCATCGGCGGCGGCGACACCGGCTCGGACTGCATCGGCACCTCGAACCGCCACGGCGCGGCCTCGGTCGTGCAGCTCGAAATCATGCCGCAGCCGCCGGCCCGCGAGAACAAGCAACTCACCTGGCCCGACTGGCCGCTGAAGCTGCGCACCTCGTCCTCGCACGAGGAAGGCTGCGATCGCGACTTCGCGGTGGCCACCAAGCGCTTCATCGGCTCGAACGGCAAGGTCGAGGCCCTGGAGTGCGTCCGCATGGAATGGGTGGCCGGCGAAGACGGCCGCCAGGTCCTGCAGGAAGTCGCCGGCAGCGAGTTCCAGATCAAGGCGGACCTCGTCCTCTTGGCCATGGGCTTCGTCGGCCCTCGCCACAACGACTTCATCACCCAGGCCAGCGTCGAGCTGGACCCCCGCGGGAACGTCAAGGCGCCGGTCACCAACTATCAGACCACCGCCTCGAACATCTTCTCCTGCGGCGACATGCGACGCGGCCAGTCGCTGGTGGTGTGGGCGATCCGCGAGGGGCGTCAGTGCGCCCAGGCGGTGGACGAATACCTGATGGGAACCAGCAAACTGCCGCGTTGATCAAGCTTTGGCGTTGAGCGGGGCGGCGCACCTAAGCTAGGGCAGGGGGATGATCATCCGTTCCTGCCTCGCCGCGCTCGCCGCCTGTCTTGCCTTCGCGCCGGCCCAGGCCGCCTCGCCGCGTACCGTCTACAAGAACGTCACCCTGATTGACGGGACGGGCGCGGCGCCGAAGCCGGGCATGTCCATCCTGGTCGACGGCGAGAAGATCGAACGCGTCTGGAAGGACGGCGAGATCGCCTTCAAGCTCGCGGGCGACGTCCGCGTCGTCGACATGAGCGGCAAGTACGTCCTGCCGGGCCTTACCGACAGCCACCAGCATCTGGCCACGCCGCCCGACCGCCCCTGGGCGCAAGCCCAGATGAAGCGCGACCTCTACAGCGGGATCACCTCGACCCGCGACATGGCCGACGATATGCGCAATATCGCCGACCTCGCCCGCGCCTCGAAGATCAACGAGATCCCCGGACCGGACATCTACTACGCCGCTCTGATGGCCGGCCCGTCCTTCTTTGAAGATCCCCGCGTGCAGGCCGCCTCGCTCGGCGCGGTCGGTGGCCAGGTTCCGTGGATGCGCGCGATCACCCCGCAGACGGACCTGACCATGGCCGTCGCCGAGGCTCGGGGCACCAGCGCCTCGGCGATCAAGATCTATGCGAACCTGCCCGGCGAGGAAGTCGCCCGGATCACCAAGGAGGCCCACCGCCAGGGCATCCCGGTCTGGGCCCACGCCGCGGTCTTCCCGGCCACGCCCAAGCAGGTGCTCGACGCCGGCGCCGACGTGGTCAGCCACGTCTGTATGCTGGCCTACCAGGCCTCCGATCCGATCCCGAACCAGTACCACGACCGCGCCCCGGTCGATGAGGCCAAGTTCGGCAAGGGCGTGAAGCCGCAGGTCGCGCCGCTGCTGGCCCAGATGAAGCGGGACGGCGTCATCCTCGACGCCACCGTGCGGATCTACGAGGAGATGAAGGGCCGGCCCAAGGCCTACTGCTCCGTCGACCTCGCCGCCCAGCTTACTGAGCAGGCGCACAAGGCCGGCGTAATCGTTTCGGCGGGCACCGACGGCTTCTCGACCCCGGAGGCGGCTTTCCCAGCGCTCTACGAGGAACTCGAACTTCTCGTCGCCAAGGCCGGGTTCTCGCCGATGGACGCCATCGTCGCGGCCACCCGTAATGGCGCGTTGGCCGTGCGCAAGGACGCCGACTTCGGGGTCATTGCGCCGGGCAAGCTCGCCAATCTCGTCTTCACCGCGCAGGACCCGTCCAAGGACATCAAGGCCCTGCGCACCCTGACCCTCACTGTGAAGCGCGGCCACGAATATCCCCGCGCCGATTTCGATCCCAAGGCCGAGGCGGCCATCCGAAAGGGCGTACAATGATCAATCGTCGTCACGCGCTGGCGCTGGGCGCCGCCGCAGCCTTCGCGCGCCCGGCCTTCGCCGCCGACGAGGGGCCGGTCGTCGTCAACGCCCTGGGCGGCCTCGCCAATCCCAATCTCCAGATCGGCCGAAAGGCCGGGCCCGCGGCCGATACGCTGGTGCTGGACGTCGATGATCGTGGCGTGGCCGACGCGAAGGCCTCCGGCCTGACCGCGGTGAACATCACCCTGGGCTACGTGGCCGGGCCGCAGGAACCCTACGCCTACACGCTCGCCTCCATCGACGCGTGGGACAAGCTCCTGGCGGCTTATCCGGAGGACCTGACCCTGGTGCGTGGCGCCGGCGACATCAGCCGCGCCAAGGCCGACGGCAAGGTTGGGGTCATCTACGGCTTCCAGAACGCCCAGCAGATCGCGCCCGACCTCAACCGGGTCGATGAGTTCGCCCGCCGTGGCGTGCGCATCGTCCAGCTTACCTACAACCCCGCCAATGACCTTGGCGACGGCTCGATGGCCCCGGAAAACCGCGGCCTGACCCCGCTCGGCCGCCAGGTCGTGGAGCGTCTTAACGGCGCCCGCCTGATGGTCGACCTCTCCCACTCGGGCGAGCGCACCTGCCTTGACGCGATCGCGGCCTCCAAGTCGCCGATCTCGATCAACCACACCGGCTGCAAGGCGGTCACCGACCTGCCGCGCAACAAGACCGACGCCGAACTGCGCGGGGTCGCCGAGAAGGGCGGCTTCGTCGGCATCTACTTCATGCCGTTCCTGAACCTCAGCGGTCATGCCAGCGCTGACGACGTCGTCGCGCACATCGAACATGCCCTCAAGGTCTGTGGCGAGGATCATGTCGGCATCGGCACCGACGGTTCGGTCGCCACCATCGACGACATGGAGGCCTACAAGGAGGCCCTTCGACTGGAGAACGCTGGCCGCGTGGCCGCCGGCATCGCCGCCAAGGGCGAGCGCGCCGACACCTATCCGTTCGTGCTCGACCTGCGCGGCCCCGACCAGTTCCGCAAGCTCGACCGAATGCTCGCCGCCCGCGGTCACAAGCCGCGCGTGGTCGAAAAGGTGCTCGGCCTGAACTTCGTCAGCTACGCCGAACGCATCTGGGGCTGACCCCCATCAAAAATGCTCCCCTCTGGGGGAGCTGTCAGCCGCAGGCTGACTGAGGGGGCCTCTCCGCGAGGGGAGGCTGCGGCCTCAGCCTTCCATCAGCCTTCCCGCCAGCCAGTAGGCGACCGCGCTGATCAGCGCCGCTGAGGGCAGGGTGATGACCCACGCCGTCACGATCTCCTTGGCCACGCCCCAGCGCACGGCCGAGACGCGCTTGGCCGAGCCGACGCCGACGATGGCGCCGGTGATGGTGTGGGTGGTGGAAACCGGCACGCCCAGGCTGGTGGCGGCGAACAGTGTGATCGCGCCCCCGGTCTCGGCGCAGAAGCCCTGCATCGGGGTCAGGCGCGTGATGCGCGAACCCATGGTGTGGACGATCCGCCAGCCCCCCATCAGCGTCCCAAGCCCCATGGCCGCCTGGCAGGACAGCACGACCCACAGGGGCACGTGGAACTCGCCGGTGCTCGGCCCCATGCCGTGCGCGATCAGCAGCGCGGCGATGATGCCCATGGTCTTCTGGGCGTCGTTACCGCCGTGACCCAGCGAATAGAGGGATGCCGAGACGAACTGCAGCTTGCGGAACACCCCATCGACCGCGAACGGCGTGAACCGCACGAACAGCCAGGACACGATCAGCACCAGGATCAGCGCCAGGACGAACCCTGTCGCCGGCGACAGCACGATGGCCAGCAGGGTCTTGTTCAGGCCGCCCCACATGACGGCGCTCATGCCCGCCTTGGCGATGCCGGCGCCCACCAGACCGCCGATCAGCGCGTGCGAGGACGACGAGGGGATCGCCGCCCACCAGGTCAGGATGTTCCAGACGATAGCCCCCATCAGGGCCGAGAAGATCAGCCCGTCGCTGATCAGTTCGGGCATGACCAGGCCCGCGCCCACGGTCTTGGCCACGTGCAAGCCGAAGAACAGGAAGGCGATGAAGTTGAAGAAGGCCGCCCAGGCCACTGCCGCAAAGGGCGGCAGCACGCGGGTCGCCACGATCGTCGCGATCGAGTTCGCCGCGTCGTGCAGGCCGTTCAGGAAGTCGAACGCCAAGGCGACGATGATCAGGAAGATCAGCAGCGGCCCGTAGCCAGCGAGAAGTTCCACCGGATCAGACCTGTTCGATGACGATGCCGCTGATCCGGTTCGCGACGTCCTCGAACCGGTCCATCACCTTCTCCAGGTGGCTGTAAACGTCCACGCCCACGACGAAGGCCATGGCGTCCCCGTGCCGGTGCGCCAGGAACAGCGCCTTGCGGCCGGCGTCATAGATCGCGTCCGAGCGATCTTCGATCTGGGTGATCTGCTCGGTCAGCTGGTTCAGCCGCGCCGCGTTCTGGCGCATGCTGCCCAGCAGGCCGACCGCCTCGCGGGTCAGCAGGGCCGCTTCCACGATGATGTCGGCCATTTCCCGCATCGGGTCTTCGAACTCGCGCAGTTCGAACAGGCTGACGACCTTCACCGTCTTGTGCATCTGGTCGATGGCGTCATCCAGCGAGGTGATCAGGTCCTGGATGTCGCTCCGGTCGAACGGCGTGATGAACGAGCGGCGCACGTTCAGCAGCACGTCGCGGGTGATCGCATCGGCCGCGTCTTCGTGCGCGACCACCTTGGCGCAGGCCGCAGGAACGTCGTCCCCACCCTGCAAAACTTCGCGCAGCGCGGTCGCGCCTTGTACGAGAGTCTCGGCGTGCGCGCTGAAAAGCTCGAAGAATTTCAATTCCTTCGGCATCAGAGCCTGAAACCAGCTCAGCATCTTCCGTCCGTGTCCTTCATATCGCGGCCGACGGCGGCGCGATGCTCTTTGCGCGCTCCTTAGCCGCTTCCTCCGTCAGACCCAAGAGGGAGCGGTGGCGCTATATCGTCCAACGGGCGCCTAACGCGCAAAGATTGTGACGGTTTCGCCTCGGAATATCACCCTCCAAAGACCGGCCGGGGCGATCGGCCCCATGGCGACGGCGGTGTCCGCCATGGCGAGCCGCGGCTCGGCCGGCAGCGTCGTCACCGCGTCCGGCCGGGCGCGCAGCTTCAGGTAGGCCACGCGTGCGTCGACTGCGTTGGGGGCCAGGACGATCACCTCTCCTCGTCGCTGCGAGACGATGGCGTCCGCCGCGGTCAGCTCGGCCGACATCTGCGACCGGCGGGTCGACTCGTTGGCGCGCCAGGCGAGGTCGGAGGCGGTGGCGACCGCCGCCAGGCCGACGAACAGCGCCAGCCACATCCTCCAGACCGGCCAGCGCGTGAAGACGATCGCCAGCCCCGCGGCGAAGATCAGCCCAGCGGCGGCCGGAAAGTAGGGCGGCATGAACGCGCTCAGCGCCGCTGCGTCCCGCGCCAGCGGCGTGGTTCCATCCAGCAGGCAGATGGCCAGGCCCGCCAGGCCGACGATCGGTGCGCCGGCCATCACCCAACGCCATCGGCGGCCGCCACCGTTCTCGAACTCGATGATGAACGGCGCCGCAGCCAGCCACAGCATCGGGACCAGGGCCTCGAACTGCCGCCCCCAGATGCGGTCGGGATCGCCCGACGTAGCCAGGGCGGCCGTCAGCGGAATGGTCAGGACCAGGCAGAGCAGGACGAAAAGGAAGATGGTTTCCTGCGGCTCCAGGGCGAACCGGCCCTGCCGCCGGGTCCACAGCCACCGAAACTCGATCCGCAGCAGCCCGGTCACCGCCGGCACGGCGGCCAGCAGCACCGCGCCCGAGATCATGGCCGCCAGCCCGCGCGCCGCGGCGATCCAGCCCAACGGCCCTATGGCGCCGTCAACAAAGGGCCGATGGCGCTCGGCCAGATAGAAGCTGAAGGGGTGGGCCGCGACCGAACCCTCGGCGAACAGGTGAATGCCGTTGGCCGCCACGAGAAACCCGACAGCCAGACTGACGAGCCGGCCCACGAAGGTGCGCAGGCTGCGCCGGCCCAGCGTCAGGTCGAACACCGCCAGCAGCACGAACGCCCCGGCGACCGCCAGCCCCTGCGGCTTCAGCAGGGTGAGCGCCGCGGCAAGACCGCCAGCCGCCAGGCCATGGATCAGCGGCTGGGTCAGATAGGTGCGCGCCGTCAGCAGCACGGCCGCGCCCAGCGCCGCGACGTACCAGCCCTCCGGAAGCGTCGCGAAGGCGAAGCGATGGAAGGGGTAGGCCAGCGCCAGCAGCAGGAAGCCCAGGGCCGGACCCGGCGCCAGGTTCTGCCGGACGGCCTGGAAAACCAGCAACAGCCCGCCGAGATAGGCTGCGCCTCCCACCAGCCGCAGCCAAGGGACCAGGCTCTGGGTCAGGTAGGTCAGTCCGCGGATGATCAGCGAGAAAGCGGTGTCGTCCGCCGCCCCCAGGCCGAGCTGAGCGTGCCCGGCCGCCGGGCCGTAGAGCGCCCGGATCATGTGGCCGGTCTCCGCGCCCGGATAGATCGGAGCGTCGCCGAACGCGGCGTTCACATAGATCAGCGCGATTAGGCCCGCGGTCAGCGCCGCCAGGCCAAAGGTCACGCGCGCGCCCAGCCCCATGGCCGCTCCCCCGACGTCTACGGCTCAGCTTGCCGCGATTCCGGCTGCTGATGAGGCATTGCCTGTGCGATCTCAAGGCTGATCATGGGCGACTGTGACTCGGGGGGATCCATGCGCGTGACCTTTAAGTGGCTGACCTTGTCGGCCCTCGTCCTTGCGGCCGGCCAGGCCCAGGCTCAGGACCTGCTGATCCACGGCGGGCCGATCTATACCGGAGCGGCCAAGGTCGAGGCCCTGGCGGTCAAGGACGGAAAGGTCGCCTTCGCTGGTCCCCTGGCCCAGGCGCGCGCCGCGGTAACATCCGCCCAGGACATCGATCTTCAGGGCGCGGCGGCCTTTCCCGGCTTCGTCGACGCCCACGCCCACCTCTCGGGCATCGGCTTCCGCGAAATGACCCTCAGCCTCGAAGGGACCGCTTCGATCGAAGACCTGGTCGCGCGCCTTAAGGCGTGGGCGGCCGAGCATCCCGGCGCCGAGCCGATCTCCGGCCGTGGCTGGATCGAGACCCACTGGCCCGAGAAGCGGTTTCCCACTGCCGCCGACCTCGACCGCGCCGTGCCCGACCGCCCCGTCGTGCTGACCCGCGCCGACGGCCACGCCCTGGTCGCCAACTCGAAGATGCTCGCCCTGGCTGGCGTGACCGCCAAGACGCAAGCGCCGGCCGGCGGCCAGATACTCAAGGACGCCGCGGGCCAGCCCACGGGCATGCTCATCGACAACGCCATGGAGTTGGTCCGCGGCAAGGTCCCGCCGCCGACGCCGGCCCAGCAGGCCGAGGCCGTGCGGCGCGGCGCCGATCTTTACGCCTCGCGCGGCTGGACCGGCCTGCACAATATGAGCGTCTCGGCCGCCGAGGTCGCCGATCAGAAGGCGCTCGCCGCATCGGGAAAACTCCCGGTCCGCATCGACAACTACCTGCAACTCGAGGACGGCGGGCAGGTGCTCTCCGCCGGACCTTCCCAGGACCCGACCGGCCTCGTCCGCGTTCGCGGGGTCAAGATGTACATGGACGGCGCCCTCGGTTCGCGCGGCGCAGCGCTCCTCGCCCCCTATTCGGACGCGGAGGGGACGGGCCTGATCGTCACCCCGCGGGCGGAGATCGACGCCGCCCTGGCCGAGGCGCGGGCGTCGGGCGCGCAGATCGCCATCCACGCCATTGGGGACCGCGGCAATCGCATCGTGCTGGACGCCTACCAGCAGGCCTTCGTCGACGATCCGGCCGCGCTCAAGGCCGCCCGCTGGCGAGTGGAACACGCCCAGATCCTCGCTCCCGAGGATCTCCCCCGGTTCGCCCGGCTCGGCGTCGTCGCCTCGATGCAGCCCTCCCACGCCATCGGCGACCTCTTCTTCGCGCCCGCCCGCCTGGGCGAGCAGCGCCTGAAGGGCGCCTATGCCTGGGAAAGCCTGCTGAAGACCGGCGCCGTTATCGCCGGCGGCTCCGACGCCCCGGTGGAGAAGGGCGATCCGCTGGTCGAGTTCTACGCCGCCGCCTATCGCCATGATCTCAAGGGCTATGCCGGCGCTGACTGGGGCCTTGATGAGGCCGTTACCCGCGCCCAGGCCCTGGCCATGTTCACCGGCGGCCCGGCCTATGCCGGCTTTCGCGAGAACGAGCTCGGCCTGCTCGCCCCGGGCCGTCCCGCCGACCTGTCGGTGTTCTCGGTCGACCTGATGACCGCCCCCTTCGCCGACATCGCAAAGGCCCACGCCGTCATGACCATCGTGGACGGCAAGGTCGTCTATCGCACCGCCCGCTGACGCCGACATAAGGGGCAGAGCGACATTCCGCCAAGTGCGTCCTCTGAGGGCTTATGTTTTGGGACGAATGATCCAAAATGGTCGACAGCATGGTCATCGCAGCGCCGTTAGGGCGAGGTCTCCCAGCGCGCGCAGATGTTTCGAGTCCATGCCGCCGCGGGCGGCGACCCGGATGCCAGCGACGTTCGCCAGCAGAAACCCGGCGGCTTGATCGGGAGCCAAGCTGGGCGAGACGTCCCTCTCGTCCTGTGCTCGCGTGATCTGCTGGGTTAGCTGAGGCTATGGCAGCGATTATGGAATGATTGGTCAAGTATTGCGTCGCAGGCTCCGGAGCATGCGGCGCGTGGTCAAGCTTGGGGCGCGGGTGTAGACCAAGGCTCTGGAGGAATCGCTGCGAACGCGCTCCTTCAGTGGGGGGCGCAATGGGCCATTGGAACAAGATTGCGGCTGGAGCCGCGGTGGGCCTTACGCTTGTCGGTTCGCCGGCGTCTGCCAAGGCTGCCGCGCAGCAACCCAAGGATGACCTAGCCGCAGCCGTCGAGCAGCGGAACCTCCGCAAGATCGAGAAATTGCTCGCGTCGAACGTTGCCGTTGACGTGCCATATCAGGATGGCCGGACCGCACTCTTTTACGCGGCCGGCATGGGCGATGAGGTCCTGGTGGACCGGCTCCTCAAGCTGGGTGCGCAGGTCGACGCTCGCGACTCGAGCGGCGCTACTCCCTTGATCGCCGCTATGCGCAACCCGGCCACGAAGTGGTCGACGGCTAAGATGTTGATCGATGCGGGCGCGGCCATCAACGCAACGGATATCAACGGCCGCACGCCGCTGATGGAGGCCGTACTGCGGGCTCCTCAGATGATGGATACCGAGGGGCAGGTCGCGATGGTCGAGGCCCTATTGGCAGCGGGCGGCGATCCCGACCGCGTTGACGCCATGGGCGCCGCCGCGATGCACTACGCCGCCTCCGTCGGAGAACCGCGCAAGGCGCTGGAGCTACTGCTCTCCAAGGCGTCAAATCCACAACTGACGACAGTGTCAGGGGCCAATGTGCTCATGATGGCGGCGCAAAGCCGTCAGCGGCCCAATGTCGAATATCTGCTGGCGCGCGGCTTCCGGCGGGTGCGGATCAAGGCCGTGGGCGATCGCGAGCCACTGGCCCAAGACGTCTCCATGCGCGCCAACGCCCTCGCCGCCGACTGGACCGGACAATACTTCGCGCGCAAGGGTGATCTCGCGGGAGCCAACCTCAGCTACTCCGCCGCCATCCTGGATTACGAAGCCGCCGGCGCCGAGGCTAAGCGCTTGGCCGGCGTCTATGAGCAGGAGATCGCTAGGGATAAGATCGAACGCGCTGGGCATCGGGCCGCCGCGGGCCTGATGTCTGCGCTCTCGGTGGCTGCAGCTCTGGCCGCGGGCGGCGGCTATTATTCGGTGTACACGCCGACGCTGGTCACCAAGCTCGAGCAAGACGAACACGCGCTCGCTGAACTCAACTCCGAAACAACGCAAAGCCTCGCTCGCGCCGCAGCGATCCGCAGCATCCTCGCGCCATAATGGACGAACCCATCATGCTTCTCCGCTTCCGCCTCGCCGCCGCATCGGCGTTTCTCGTGATCCTCGCGCCGGTCCTGACCCACGCGACGCCGCAGGTTCTCGTCTCCGGGCAAGCGTTGAACTTGCCGCTCACCGAGGCCGCCGACGGACCCTCGCTGCGGTTCGAAATTGCAAAGGCGACTTTGACCGGCAGCGCCTACCAGAACATCGCTGGCGTGAGCGGCGAGACCCGCGAAGAACGCAAAGCGCGGGGCGCGCAGGTGGTGCTCGACAACGATGATGGCCGCAGCTTGGTGAAGTTTGCCCGCTTTGCCGCCGAAGACCTGCGGGGACGCTATATGGCCGATGGCAAGCCGGTGAAGGTTAGCGTGGTCTTTGCCGAGGGCCTCGCGGTCAACCAGGGAGCCTTGCTTGGTGATGCGTTGAAGGCTGGCTTCACCCTAGGCATGGGCGCGCCGGCGACGACGCCTATCTTCTTCAACTCGCACATGGAATTCACCATCGACGAGGAGGGGCGGACCCAAACCTTTTCCTGCGACGGTCAGGCTGAGGGCCGGATGCCGCAATACGAGCGCAAGGGCGAAACCCGCGGGCGCGCCGAGATGGACCGCATGCAGGACGTCGGCCGCAAGGCTTGCTTCTCCCAAATTGCCTCCCAGCTCGAGGAAAGCGCCAAGGCGCCCGTAGAGCCGGGCCCCGTCGGGGGCTGAGGGCGGCGCCGGGCGCCGTGGCCGGGGCGGTAGTCGCTATGGTCGCAGCCGACTTCCGAGAAACGGTTCGCCTTCTTCGCGAGCTTCTTCTGGGGCGCCTGGCTGGCGCGCAGGGCTAGCTGACCTTCTCGACATCGTTGAGCTGCCAGGTCTTCTTGAAGAGTTCGGGCGTCGGGCCGTAGAAGCGCGCGAGCAGCTCGAACTCTCTTCCCGCCTTGGTGGGCGTCCAGTTCGCTTCCTTGCCGGGCGGCGCTGTCGGGCCGAAGTAAAGGTCCACCGACCCGTCCGGGTTCACCGTCAGGCCTGGCGACTGCGAGGAACGGCCCTGGCGCGACGTGTCCCGAACGAAGGCGTGGGTCTCGCGGTCGTAGACCGTGATCGACCAGTATTGCTTCACCGGCGCTCCGGCCGGGACGTTGACGCGATAGCTGGCTGCGCCGTCGAAGGCGCGCCCGTCACGGTCCTGGCCCAGCATCAGGTAGTACTGCGACTCCCCGATGTGCTTGGCGCTGAAGAAGGCCAGCGAATAGTTGTTGGCTCGATTGTCGATCGGATAGGAGTCCGGAATGCGGAAATCGCCCTGCACCGACTTCGCGAACTCTTCGGTGGCGGGGAAGAACCAGCGCTTGCCCTCATAGAAGGGCGGCGTTGCGCCATAGAGGGTGTCGATCCAGGCGTGAGCTTCGCCTGCGGCATCCTCAAGGATCGCCTTGGTCTTGGCGTCGGGCGCGAAGGTCCCGCCGCGCGCAATGCCCAGCGACTTCAGCGGGTCGATCATCGCACGGTCCCGTTCGAGCCAGGGCTCGGCCCGAACCATGCGGTCGAGGGATTCGAAGAAGCGGATGTCGTAGGGGATCGTGGAGTCGAAGATCCCCCCGGAGGCGTCGATATAGGTCGTTTCGGGTGGGGCCGCTGCGGCGCTGAGCGGGTAGACCTTGAGCCGCCGCGAATAGGCGACCGCCTTGGCGACGTCCGCCTCGCTTCCGCTCTTCAGCACCGAGCGGATCAGTGCGTAGCCGAGATAGGTGTCGGACCGCATGGGGATATAGCCGTCGGGAATTGCGGCGTCATAGCCCGGCGGCAGGATCAGATATTTGCCGCCCTTGCCCTTGTCGACGCCGCCAGGGCCGATGTCCTCGATCGCGGCCTGCCAGCGGTCCATGACGCTGCCATTGAGGACGCCGTCGTCGGCCGGGGGAACTTCGAACACAACCGGGCCGCCCTCGGTGTTGAAGAAGGGCATCAGGTAGATGACGTCGGGATTGGGGGTGAG
>JAEXKM010000302.1 GCA_023445705.1 Pseudomonadota bacterium | reverse complement strand
CAAACCCTTCAATACACAATCACACCCTGACGCGGGGTGGAGCAGCCCGGTAGCTCGTCAGGCTCATAACCTGAAGGTCACAGGTTCAAATCCTGTCCCCGCACCCAAGATCAGACAGCCCCTGGATAAATCCCAGGGGCTTTTTCGTGCGCCAACCACAACACCAATCACCACCACGGGGCTCTCAGAAAAGCGGGCGAGCCTGCGCGATCTCGGCGAGCTCTCGCTCGATTGGGGGCGGGCTAGCTACGCGTTCTGATCCGGCGCCTTGGTCTGGCGCAGAGGAGATGGGGGGCACAGGCGGCTCAAAGGAAATTGCGTACGATCGGCACACGCCTCAGCCCGCGGGCGATGGCAAAGCTCAATACGAGGCCCAAGGCGCTGGCGGCCGTGAATCTGCTCCAGCCGCCGACTGGCGCAGCCTCGAGCGCGAACTGCAGTCCCACGACCAGGAAGATGTGGATCAGATAGACGCCGAAGGCGTCGCGGGCCAGCTCGGACGCCATCTCCGAAGGTCGGTCAAAGGCCGCCCTCGACAGGACCAGCAGCCCGACGCTCAGTCCAACGCCGATCAAGGCCTCTTCGGCCAGCCAGGCCCAATTCGGCATAGGCAAAAGCCAGGGCTGCGCTAGGCGCAGGCCGGCGGCAGCGAGCCCGAGAAACAACCAGATCCGGCCCCGCTTGGCGGGAAAAGTCTGAAGCCAGCCGAATCTGCCGATCGCCAGGCCCGCGGCGAACAGCAGCAGGTACTGCGGCAAGCGCCCAACCTCGACCCGCACGAACGGCGCCAGATCGACCCAAAGCCCGACCGGATACCAGATGCGGACGACGGCGTTCACGGCGGCCAGCACCATGACGGCGGCCATGATCGACGCATGACCAGGCGCATCGGCGCGCCTGACGGCGAAACGGCGCAGCCCCAACGCCCGCCAGACGCCATAGGCCGCGCTCATCACCAGTAACCAGGAGAGGAACCAGAGGTGCCCGACCTCGAAAGCGCCGGCCAAGACATAGTCCCGGAGCATGAACACAACGAAGTCCTCGCGTCGGGGGCCTGTGGCGTAGCTGATCGGCCCGAACAACAACATTGAAATGACCAGCAGCGGGGTGCCCAAACGGACGAGCCGTATGGCGACAGCCTGACGGGCTCCAAGGCGGTCGATCGTGTGCGGCAGGAAGACGGCCGAGATCAGGAAGAACAGCCCCATGAAGAAGGCGCCATTGATCTCAAAGAACGCGTCGAGCGGCAGGCCGGCCGCGGTGCTTCGCAACGGCCAGTCCTCCGGCGGGCCATAGGCCTGCCCGGCGTGATGGACGACGACGAGCGCGACGAGCATCAGCTTCAGCTGATCCAGATAGGCCAAGCGCGAGGGCGTGCGGGTCGGAGACGGCGGAGCTGAAGGCGACATCTGCCGACGATAGCCAGCAGCAATGGGCCTCAACTGTCAGGTACTTGACAGTTTGGCCTGACAATCCGCACCACACGTCATGCCCCGGGTCGCCGATCCTCGTGAAATCCTGCAGTTGAACCCGTGGTTTCGCAGCCTGCCGGGGGCGCTCGCCGATGGGCTGGTCGAACAAGGCGTCGTTCTGAGCGTGCGGGACAAGTTGCTGTTCGCCGAAGGCGATCCGCCCAACGGCCTGTTCGCCTTGCTGAGCGGCGAGGTTCACATCCGGCACAGCAGCGACGACGGCGGCGCGTCGGTTCTTGAGATCGTGCGCCCCGGCGGCTGGTTCGGCGACACCGGAATGCTCGACCACCAACCGCGCTCCTCCGACGCCTTCGCTGAAGGGCGCGCGAGCCTGTTGCAGATCTCGGGGCCCGTATTCGAGCGGCTGACAGCGGCCAGAGAACACTACGCCTGCTTTACGCGCCGGGTCTGTTCGCAATACCGGCAGGCTCTGACCCACATCGTCAGCACCTCCCGCCTGCCGCTCAAAGTCCGCCTCGCCAGGCGTCTGATCAATCTCGCAGAATCGCGAGGCGTGCACGCCGACGCCGGCTTAAGGATCGACCTGCGGCTCTCGCAGGAAGCGCTGGCAGACATGCTCGGAGTCTCCCGCCAGAGCCTCAACCCCGCCCTTCGCCAGCTCCAGGCTCAGGGCCTCATATCCCTTGGCTATGCGACAATCGTTGTGCGGGACCTCGTCAAGCTCGCGGCCCTGGCGGATTCTGCTGTCTTGAACTTCGATGAGCTACGCTGACTGAGGTCCGCTTTCCGGTCTCGCGGCATTTCAGCTATTGGCGCATCTAAGACCTTGGCAGGCCACTTGGTGACGTCCACCTATGGATCGACCAGCATGGCCCGGAGTTCGGCCTTGGCCACCTTCTCGAGCGTCGAGCGCGGGAGGCTCGGGACGAACCGGATCTCGTGCGGCTGCTTGAAGGCGGCCAGCGCCTGGGCGCAGGCGGTAAGGATGCGGCCCTCGAGGCCGGGAGCGGCGCCGTCCTGGGCGATCACGAACGCGATCGGCGCCTCGTCGAGCATCGGATGCTTCTTGGCGACCACGGCGACCTCGACCACGCCGGGGACGCTGGCGATGACGCGCTCGATCTCAGATGCGGCGACGTTCTCTCCGCCGACCTTCAGCATGTCCTTGGACCGGTCGGCGAAGTACAGGAACC
>JAEXKM010000297.1 GCA_023445705.1 Pseudomonadota bacterium | reverse complement strand
ACTCAAGCGCGTCGGTGATCGGTCGCTCGTAGTTCACCGTCCCCGCCGCCGACCACAGCGGCGCGTAGGACAGGCGCGTGTTGGGCAGGCGCACAGAGATGCCCGCCGGCGGGATGAAGTCGCCGAACTGGGTCTCCGCATAGGTGACGCCGCCCGTAAAGCTCAGCCCCTCGACTGGCGGGCGCCACATGAGGTCGACGTCCACCCCGCGCGAGACGACTTCCGGAATCGAGGCGACCAGCCAGCTGATGCCGGTATAGGTGTTGAGCTGGAAGTCCTCGAACGTCTGGTGGAAGAAGGCCGCGTTGGCCACGACGCCGTAGTCCTCGGTGTTGGTCTTAACCCCCAGCTCGTAGCTGACCACGGTCTCTGCCGGGAAGCTGGTGTCAGGATTGATCACGCCCGGCGCGAGCCGCGCCCGGTCCAGGTTGAAGCCGCCGCTCTTGAAGCCCTCGGCGTACGAGGCATAGGCCATGATCCCCGGGCTGAACCGGTAGCTGGCCTTGAAGGTCCCGCTCCAGCGGCCCTCGCTCTGCTCCTGATGAGTCACAGCGTTGTTGAACGCCGGATCGCTGTGCGGCGCGCAGATCGCGCCCACCGCCGCCGCCGGGATGGGTCTGGTAAGCGCCGCGGCGCAGGCGTTCGCAGGTAGGGAGTTCGTGTACCGGCTCTCGACCTTCTTGGTGTCGTCGGAGTAGCGCAGGCCCAGGGTCAGCTCGAGCGCCTCGGTGACCTTGAAGCTGTTGTTGGTGAAGAGCGCCCAGCCTTCGGAGTTGTGATCATAGCTGTCCCGCGGGCCGCTGCCGGGGACGAAATTGGTCCCATAGGGCAGGCCGGTCAGTAGCGACACGGTCGCAGGGTTCGGATTTCCGGAAGCCGCCGACAGCAGCAGCCCGAAATACGGCTCGTAAGCCGTTCCGAACGTCGTAGCCGCGGCTGCCTTCAGGTCCTCGTTCGAATAGAAGGCGCCGACCAGCCAGTTGAGCCTCTCGGTCGACCCGGCCAGGCGGACCTCCTGCGAAAAAGCCTTGATCTGACTGTAGCTCGCTCCGTCGTCGGCCCGGTACCAGATGTCCGCCGACGAGAAGTCGATGTCCGATCCGTTCTCCGACCGCCAGTCGCGGAAAGCGGTGATCGAGGTGAGGACCAGGTCTTCGTTAATATCCCAGTCGATCTGGGCCGAAACGCCCATGTCGGTGATCTTGGAGCCCATGTCGCGGTTGGCGTTGGCCACGCGTGCGAAGGGGTTCGCCGGGCGCTGGGTGCCTTCGTCGGCGGCCAGGGCGTCCACCGCAGCGGCCGTCGGCCCGACCACTGAGACGAAGTTCACGCAGCAATGTTCGTCGCGGTCGGAATAGTCGGCGAGCAGTCGGATGGTCAGGTCGTTGGTCGGCGTCACCAGCAACTGGCCGCGGACGGTGTAGTAGTCCTGGTCGGTGTCTTCGGTCCGGGTGCGCGGGCCTGCGCCCACGTGCACGTCGGCGAAGCCGTCGCGCTTGCGCCTGGCGAAATAGAGCCGCCCGGCCATCTTGTCCTCGACGATCGGCCCGGTGACGCTCGCCGATCCGCCCCAGGCGCCATAGTTGCCGAAAGTCAGCTCGCCGGCCGCCTCGAAGTCGAATGAGGGCCCCTTGGTCAGGACGTTGATGACGCCAGCCGAAGTGTTCTTGCCGAACAGCGTGCCCTGCGGCCCCTTCAAGATTTCCACCCGTTCGAGCTCGCCCAGGTCGCCGAACGCGACGCCGCTGCGCGCCCGATAGACGCCGTCGACGACCGTGCCGACAGAGGACTCGAGCCCGGGGTTGTCGCCGATGGTCCCAACGCCCCGGATGCGGGCCGAGGTCTGGGCCTCGCTGGTGGAGGAGGTGACGCTCAGGCCGGGCGCCAGGACCTGCAGGTCCTTGATGTCCCGCACGCCTGCATCCTGAAGTTGCCGTTGCGGCAGGGTGGTGACCACGACCGGCACGTCCTGCAGGTTCTGTTCGCGCTTCTGGGCGGTGACCACCAGCTCGGAGACGACCCCGCCTTCCTGTGCAAAGGCGGCCGTGGCGCAAGCTGTGGCCAGCGCCACGCACGATGCGGTGAGCATCAGGTGTTTCATCATCCCTCCCGTCGCCGCGTCGAGGCGGCTCTTATCGTTGGTCGCCGTCGTCTGGCGCGGCCGGGAATGCTTGCGCAGCTTAGGTTTGCGCGACAAGCTGACAAAAGTGATAGGCGCCGTAGGGGAGGCGTGCTGAGAGTGACCGGTCCTGGTCCGGAAATGCGCGCTCTGATCGACGCGCTGGCCGTCGAGGTCCGCGATCGCGGGCAGGAACTTGGCTTGCCCTACATCGCCATCAGCGCCGACATCGGTGATCCTGAACCGATGCGGGACGGGGAGGGGCGCGCCTATGCCGAAACCCTGTTTCGATGGCTCGACCCTGGGCTGCAGTATTGGAAGGACCGGGGGTTCGCGCTCCGCTCGCCCTTCGTCTTCGCGTGCCGCTATTCGGCCGAGCCGTTCTATTTCCAGGACGAGCGCTTCGGGACCTGGCGCCCGGCGCCGCGCCTGGAGGCCATCGGGGTCGTGCAGCAAAGCGATGCGACAAGGGTCGGCGCGGCCATCGTCGCGCCAGCGCACCTGCCCGGCGGCGTCATCGGCGCCATCGTCTGGGCCTCGCCCGACAAGCTCGACATCCGTCCGGTGTTCGAGGCTCGCGCCGCGGAATTGTCGGCGCTCTCACTGAGACTGTTCGGCGCATATCACGAGCAGCACGTCCGCAGCGGCGAACTGGTCCGCCTGACCCGGCGCGAGATTCAGTGCCTCAAGTGGGCCGCGAAGGGAAAGACCGACGCCGAGATCGCCGAGCTGGTGAAGATCTCCATGCCGACGGTCCGCTTCCACATGCGCAACGCCGCCGACAAGATGGGGGCGGTCGGTCGTCCGCAGGCCGTCCAGCGCGCCGCCGCCCTGGGCTATATCGGCGAGCCCCAGGCGGCGCGCGGCTGACGGCTACTTCCGCCGCGCCGCCAACCGCTCGCGGAACAGGTCCAGCCGATCGGCCACCGCGTTCAAGGCCTGAGTTCCGCGGCCCAGCACCGCCACGACGTCGGCGTCGATCTGCTCGCGCCGAGACTCCTTTGTCTCGGGAAGCGGCGGCAGGACGTGGGCGAAATAGGTGTTGTCCAGCAGCTTGTGCAGCAGCCGCTCACCCGGGAACGGCTCGCCGTTGTTGATGGCCCGCGCAGCCTTCAGCAGGGTGCGGATATCGTACTGCGTCGGGCTCAGGTCCGGCGTCTGCTTGCGCAGGCCAAGCAGCGTATAGACCGCGATCCGCGCCGTGCGCACCGAACTTTCCATCGTGAAGATCACGTCGTTGCTGGTCTCGACGAATTGTCCAAGCAGGCCAAGATTGGTGCAGCCCGCGGGGACGACGTGCGGCCGATCGCCTGCGGCCCGCGGCATGAACTGGGCAGTAATGTAGGGCATCAGCGCCAGCCGCACCTTGGTGGCCGCCGCCACCGCATCGAGCTGGTCTTCGATCCCCAGGTGGTAGCAGAGTTCGGCCAGGATCTCGCGGCCGGTGCAGGCTGGCATCGGCTTCTTCACATAGTCGCCGTCCTTGTCCATCAGCAGGGCGTAGACCCAGATCACCAGGGTGTCCTTGGGCTGGGTCGGAAAGTGCGGCTGACGGTTGCAGGTGAAGCTCAGCACCCAACTGGAGTCGGTGAAGGTGATCACCCCGCCGGTCACGGTCTTGCCGGAATAGGGGTCGTTGACCGACAGCTCCTTCAGCTTGTCCACGAAGGGCGACGGCTTGCAGGTCAGGGTCGCCGACTCCCACATCGAGCCGTTGACGTCGCCGTAGAACTTCTCCGGCTTGCCGAAGATCGGCGAGGCCTTGGCCAGGTTGCGCCATAGCGCCCAGTCGCTGTTTTCGCCGGGATCTGCGCGGTCGCGCTGGAGCTGAGGGACGGTGTCCAGATCGCCATAGGCCGTGCCTTCGGTCATCGAACCGGTGATCGCGAAGACGAGGTCGTTGGGGCGCACCTGTATGGCGCTGTCCTCGCCGCCGACCTTGCAGCGAATGGCCGTGACCGTCCGCGCCTCGCCCTCGACGGCCATTTCAAGATCATAGGCGCGCGTGTCGAACTGAACCTTGACGCCCTTGTCCCGCAGCATCCGCGTCAGGGGCACGACGAAGCCATCGTATTGGTTGTACTTGGGGAACACGAGGGCGGACATGTCGCCCAAGCCGTCGATCGCATCGAGGAACCGGTGCATGTAGAGCTTCATTTCCAGGAGGCTCTGCCAGTTCTCGAAGGCGAACATCGAGCGCCAGAGGTACCAGAAGTTGGTCTCCAGGAAGCTCTCGCTGAAATAGTCCTCGATCGTAACGTCATCGAGGTCTTCCTTCCGCTTCAGCAGCAGGCGGATCAATTCCCACTGGTGGGCCTTGGTCAGGCCCAGGGTCGAGAAGTCGCGGATTTGGCCGCGCTTATGCATCAGCCTGGATTTCGAAAAGTTCGGATCGCTGTCATTGACCAGCCGGTACTCGTCCAGGACGCTGAACCCCTCGGGCAGTTCCAGCGCGGGCACGTCTTGGAACAGGTCCCAGAAGTTGTCGTAGTTCCAGTTCATCTCGCGGCCGCCGCGGACGATGTAGCCAGCCTCGGGATCGCCAGCGCCGTCCAGCGAACCGCCGGTGACCTTCAGCGCGTCGAGGATGGTGATGTCCTCGCCCTTCATGCCGCCATCGCGGATCATGTAGAACGCCGCCGCCAGGCCAGCGATGCCGCTGCCGATGACATAGGCCTTTCGCCCGGCGACAGTCTCCGGCGGGATCGGCCGGTTGCGTTGATAGGGCCCGACCATGTCGGGCGGGGGCAGGGTGTCGTGAGGCCCCTTTCGCCAGTAGCCAGCGGTCGCGTCGGCCTCGACCTTGAACTTGGAACCGTTTTCGCCAGCGCCAGCGCCCATGACATCCCTTTCGGAAAGACCGCGGGACGCTCATGCTCGCCCCTCGCATTCGAAAACGCGCGAGGCTGCGAAACGGATTCTAGGGACTTTCCCCGAGGCGGCGTCAGCTGGGCGGGAGCAGGCAGCCGCTCCCGCCCGCCCGATCAGCTCCGTGCGGAGTCCAGTTGCTCGTTCTGGAGAACGACCTCCTGGGCCTTCGCATAGCTCTCGATCAGCAGCGCATAGGCCGGGAAGATCTTCGTGTAGACCTCGGCCCATTCCTGCGCATCCGGGCGGTTCCAGGTTTTCTGAAGCTCGGAGGCGACCGCCGCCATGTCGATCGGCACAACCCCGGCCTGGACGATCCGGGCCAGCGTGATCTCTTCGGCCATCTTCGAATAGGTGCCTGACGCGTCGATCACCGCGAACACCTTGTAGCCGTCATGCGCCGCCGCGATCGCCGGAAAGGCCATGCAGACGCTGGTGATCGTCCCGGCGATGATCAGGGTCTTGCGGCCGGTCGCCTTGACCGCCTCGACGAAGTCGCGATTGTCCCAGGCGTTGATCTCGCCTTTGCGGGCCACGTACTGCGCATGCGGCGCATTCTGGTGGATCTCGGGAATCAGCGGTCCGTTCGGCCCCTGCGGGACCGAGGCCGTCGTGATCACCGGCAGCTTGCTCAACGTGGCGATCTTGGCCAGCGCGGCCGCGTGGTTGCGCAGCACCGGCATCGGCATGTCGCCGACGGTCTGGAACAGGCCGCTCTGATGATCGATCAGCAGCATGACGGCGTCGTCGGCGTCGATGATCGGCTTGCGGCCGTCGAAATTGGCGATGTTCGCCATGGTGAAGTTCTCCTGTTGATGAGGGGATAGGCGTTCTGGCGGCCCGAACGTGCGCGGGCCGGTGGCCGCCGGTCTCGAGGCCGAAACCGGCGGCTGGTCGTCAGGCGGCGATGTCGCCGAACTTCCCGTTCTGGAAGTCCAGCATCGCGGTCCTGATTTCGTCGGCCGTGTTCATGACGAATGGGCCGTGCATGACCACGGGCTCGTCGATCGGCTCGCCGCCGAGGACCAGCAGCGAAGCGTCTCCGTTGGCCTCCAGCATGATCTCGCCGCCGTCGCGGTCGAACAGCGCGAACTGGGCCTCGCGAACGACGGCGTCGTCGTTCACCAGGACCGCGCCCTTCAGGATGATGACGATCGCGGTGTGGCCCTTCGGCAGGGTGAGCGAGGTCGCGCCGCCGTTCCGCAGCCGCACGTCCCACACATCCATCGGCGTGAAGGTGCGGGCCGGTCCGCGCGCACCCAGATAGTCTCCGGCGATGACGCGCAGCTTGCCCGCCCCGTCCGGCAGCTCGACCGACGGAATGTCGCTGTTCAGAAGCGCCTGATAGGTGGCCTCGGCGTCCTTGTCCTTCCGGGGCAGGTTGACCCACAGCTGGACCATTTCCAGGGTCCCGCCCCTGCGGGTGAACGCTTCGGAATGGAATTCCTTGTGCAGGATGCCGCCTGCTGCGGTCATCCACTGGACGTCGCCTGGGCCGATCACCCCGCCGCCGCCCGTCGAGTCCCGATGCTCGACCTCGCCTTCATAGACGATGGTCACGGTCTCGAAGCCACGGTGCGGGTGAGCGCCGACGCCGCGCGGCCGGTCGGTCGGTGTAAAGTCGGCGGGGCCGGCGTAGTCGAGCAGCAGGAACGGGCTCACATGGTCGCCATGGCTGGCGTGCGAGAACAGGGACCGAACCGGAAAGCCGTCTCCGACCCAGTGCCCGCGGGGAGCGCTGTAGACCCCGAGGATCTTTCTCATGGTGTGTCTCCTTATCGGCGCGCCGGGCGGCGCGCTGGCTTGGGACACAGATACGATCGGGACAAATTAGCGGTAGACCGCGATATCGGGCTATAATGTCCTATCCATAGGACAATGATCCCATGCAGGACCTGAATGATCTGCGGTTCTTCGCCGAGGTGGTGGAGCAGGGCGGTTTCGCCGCCGCCGCCCGCAAGCTCGGCATGCCCCGATCAAGGCTCAGCCGCCGCATAGGCCTGCTCGAGGAACGCCTTGGCGTCAGGCTGATCCAGCGCTCGACGCGGCGCTTCGCCGTCACCGAGATCGGCAAGGAGTATTACCGGCACTGCGTGGCCATGCTCGTGGAGGCCGAGGCTGCGCAGGAAACCATCGACCGCATGCGGTCCGAGCCCCAGGGCCTGGTCAAGGTGAGCTGCCCATCCTCCGTCATCTACTTCCAGGTCGGCGAGATGATCGCCCGCTTCATGGAGCAATGCCCGAAGGTCGAGGTGCTGCTCGAAAGCACTAACCGCCGGGTCGATGTGATCCGCGAAGGCTTCGACCTCGCCATCCGCGTGCGGTTTCCGCCGCTGGAGGACAGTGATCTGGTGATCCGCAAGCTGGCCGACAGCCCCCAGCGGCTGGTGGCGAGCCCCGCGCTGGTCGCGGCAATCGCACGCCCGCTCGTGCCGGCCGACCTTCCAACGTTTCCCACCCTTGCCTGGAATCCCGAGCAGCCGGCGCACGAATGGCGCCTGACCGGTCCCGACGGTTCGACCTCCACCATCCGGCACAGGCCGCGCCT
The DNA here is from genome assembly GCA_023445705.1 of Pseudomonadota bacterium. Classification (GTDB taxonomy): domain Bacteria; phylum Pseudomonadota; class Alphaproteobacteria; order Caulobacterales; family Caulobacteraceae; genus Phenylobacterium. Next base: position 804 of record JAEXKM010000297.1, on the reverse strand, counting down.
GGTCACTGAGGACATGGCGGCGCTGCGGCTGGCCGCGCTCCGCGGCGTCGGGATCGGCCAGTTTCCGGCCTTTGTGGTGGAAGACGACCTGCGCGCCGGGCGGCTGGTCGACCTGTTGCCGGAATGGTCGATCCGGCCGGGCGTCATCCACGGGGCGTTTCCATCGCGGCGGGGCCTGCTGCCCTCGGTTCGAGCCCTCCTGGACTTCTTGGCAAAGGAGTACGCGGTGCTGGAACAAGCCGATCAGGGACCCGTATCGACGCCGGAGTAGGCTCCTCCGCGCTCAAAGGCGTTCGAGCGCGCCGCCCTTGTGCGCGGCGATGTGGTCGGTCTTGTCGCTCTTGATCTCGTACTGCGGGTCTTCGGGGCTGGCCCGATGGGTGTGGCCCTTGTAGTCGAAGTCACGCGTATGGACCGCGATGATGGTTCCAGACACACGACCGGCCTCGGAATTCCAGCTCACATGGTCGCCGATCTCGAATCGCTTTGCCATCGTCGGGCTCCCTTGCCGGTCCAATGCCCCGGCCGCGGCTTCGATCCCGCCAGATAGCAGCAGTCAGCCGCCGAACCGCGGCGAGGGGCGTGGATTGTCAGGAGTTTCCGGCGATCTCGGTCGGATCGCGGAATTGGCGGAAGGGGTGGGATTCGAACCCACGGTAGGCTTTCACCTACGGCGGTTTTCAAGACCGCTGCCTTAAACCACTCGGCCACCCTTCCAGGAGGAGGGGCCTATAGCAGGGCTCGCGCGGCGGCTCCACCCACCGCGGATGCTTAATGAAAACGCCGCCATTATTAACCATGCCG
>JAEXKM010000264.1 GCA_023445705.1 Pseudomonadota bacterium | reverse complement strand
GGCCTCGGCCGAGAGCGCTTCCTTAGAGTCGAAGTGGTTGTAGAAGCCGCCGTGGGTAAAGCCCGCGGCCTTCATCAGGTCCCCGACCCCGATCCCGTCGAAGCCGTGCTTGCGGAAGAGCTCGCTCGCTTTGGCGACGACCCGCCGCCGGTTTTCCTGAGCCTTCGCCTCGGTGATGCGCATGACGCCTCGCTTCGCTGTCGATCATCATCATTACACGCCTTTGGCAATCGCGCCATTGACCGCGCAATTTAATGATGATGATTATCATCAAAATAAACACAGGGAACTTCGTCATGCCGCTCTGGAAATTCTATCACCCGGAAAACGCCTTCTCGGCCGAGGACAAGCAGGCCATCGCCGAGCGCATCACCCGCATCTACAGCGTCCTGCCCAAGTTCTATGTCGGGGTGGTTTTCCAGGCCGTGCCGAAGGACTCCTTCTTCATCGGCGGCGAGCCGGCCGACGACTTCGTGAGAATCTGGGTCGACCACATCGCCCGCACCTTCAGCGACGAAGAGGTCAAGCTGCGCTTCCTCAGCGCCTGCGATCGGCTGCTGGCGCCCTACATCGCCGACCGCGGGCTGCGTTGGGAAATGCACGTGGACGAGACGCCGTTCAGCCTTTGGACGATCCAGGGCCAGCGGCCGCCGCTGCCGGGAACCGAGCACGAGATCCGCTGGGCGAGTGAGAACCGCCCGTCCGCTTACGAGGCTGCGCCGGGTTGAGGACTGACGCGGCGTCACACTTTCCAGCAACTCGCTGGCGGCGATAACCTTCCCAGATCAACCGGATAAGGGGAGGCGCATGGACGGAAACGCAGCGCCGTTGATCGAAGTCGCGCCGGCCCATCGCTTCGATGCGCAGCGCCTGCACGCCTTTCTTCGAACCGCTGTCGAAGACTTCGGCGCGGGCATGGAGATCCGGCAGTTCCAGGGCGGCGCGTCGAACCCGACCTTCCTGCTCACCACCGATGGCGGGGCCAAGCGCTATGTGATGCGCAAGAAGCCGCCGGGGCAATTGCTGCCCAGCGCACATCAGGTCGACCGCGAGCACCGGGTGATGAAGGCGCTGGCCGAGACCGGCGTGCCAGTTCCGAACATGCGGGCGCTGTGCGAAGATCCCGAGGTCGTCGGCACGGCGTTCTATGTGATGGACTATCTGGAGGGGCGGATCTTCCGCGACGCCGCCCTTCCGGGCCTGTCCCCTGCCGAGCGCGCCGCCATCTATGACGAGCTCAACGCCACCCTGGCCAAGCTGCATCAGGTAGACTTCCAGGCCGTGGGCCTGGGCGACTATGGCCGGCCTGGAGACTATTTCGAGCGGCAGCTCGCCCGCTGGACACGCCAGTACCGAGACGCGGAGACCGAGGCCATTCCGGCCATGGAAACGCTGATCGCCGAGCTGGCTGGCCGGATCCCGGCAGATCGGTCGATTTCGATCGCTCACGGCGATTATCGGCTTGAGAACGTCATGTTCCACCCGACCGAGCCGCGCCTGATCGCGGTGCTGGATTGGGAGCTCTCGACCATCGGCCATCCGCTGGCCGACCTCGGCTACAACGCCTTCCTCTGGCATTCGCAGGGCGTGAGTTGGGGGAGTCTCGCCGGTGTGGACTTCGCCACGAGCGGCATTCCCACCGAGGCGGCCTATGTGGACGCCTATCGACGCCGGACCGGCAGGGACGAGATCGAGGACTGGAACTTCTATCTCGGCTTCTCGGTCTTCCGCCTCGCCTCCATCTCCCAGGGGGTCTATCGCCGGGTCCTGGCAGGCAACGCCGCCAGCACGCGCGAGGCCGTAAACGGCGCTCCCGCCCTGGCCGAGCAGGCCCTACAGCTTTTGCGACGCGCCTAGCGGCGCCATCCCAAGGAGCCGCCATGACCAGTGAGAGCGTCCTCTACGACGTGGCCGACCACGTGGCGACGATCACCCTCAATCGACCCGAGCAGCGCAACGCCCTGAACTATGACGCCTATGACCGGCTGGAGGCGGCATTCCGGCGCGCAGTCGCCGAGCCCGAAGTCAGGTGCGTCATCGTCACCGGTGCGGACCCGGCTTTCTGTTCCGGCGACGACGTCCGGGAAATCATGGCCGGCCCGAAGTCCGTGACGGCCTCGGCGAGCGCGCCGGTGATCCGCCACCGGCCGACACCAGCGGCCATGGCTGCGCTGGAGTGCGACAAGCCGGTGATCGCGGCGGTCAACGGCGCTGCGGTCGGCTGGGGTATGGAGCTGGCGCTCTATGCCGACATCCGCATCGCCTCGGAACACGCCAAGTTCGCCGAGCTATTCATCAAGCGCGGGCTGGTCTGCGACGTCGGCGGTTTCTACCGGCTTCCGGCCATCGTGGGACCAGCCAAGGCCGCCGAATTGCTGTTCACCGGCGATGTCATCGACGCCGACGAAGCAGCGCGGATCGGTCTGGTCCGCGAGGTCGCGCCGCACGACGAACTGATGGAACGGGCCCGCGCGCTCGCCGCGCGGATCGCCGCCAATCCGCCGCTGGCCCTGCGCTACATGAAGGAAGGGCTGCGCCGCGCGGCATACGGTGATCCGCGCGAGCTCGGCGGCTGGGCGATCGAAACGATCCGCCGGCTTATGCTGACTGATGATCACAAGGAAGGCGTCGCCAGCTTCCTTGAGAAGCGCCCGCCGGTCTTCCAGGGACATTGAGCGGCCCCAGCTTGCGCCAGGGGAGCCGCGCCACCTAAAACCTCGATAATTGTTGAGGTCTTGGAGATCTGCCATGGCGCACGAGCAGCCGGCGCGCGAGCTCACCGTGGGCGAGGTCTCCCGGCGTGCAGGGGTGCCGGTTTCGACGCTGCACTTCTACGAAGCCCAGGGGCTCATTCAGTCGCGCCGGACCGAGGGAAACCAGAGGCGCTATCCGCGCTCCGTGCTGCGCCTGATCGCGGTGATCAAGGTCGCCCAGCGCACCGGCATTCCACTGACCCAGATTCGCGAGAAACTCGCGATGCTGCCGTCCCACCGCCCGCTGACGGTCGCCGACTGGTCGGCGCTTTCGAGCGTTTGGCGCGAAGACCTGAACGAGCGGATCACCCTGCTCACCCGTCTCCGCGACCAGCTCGACTCGTGCATCGGCTGCGGCTGCCTCTCGATCTCCGACTGTCCGCTGCGCAATCCCGGCGACATCGCCAGCAAGCGCGGGCCGGGCCCGCGCCTGCTGGACATTGAATAGGCGCTAGAAGATCAGCTTGCGGATAGTGAACCGCACCGACCGTCCGACCGGGTCGAGCAAGTCGGGCTGATAGCTGATCGGCGTGACGCCGCTGGAGTTCCGAACCTCCTGGCGCTCGTCGAAGAGGTTGTTGACCGCGATGGTCGCGCGCATCCCGCGCAGCCATTTGTGCTCGCGCGCGATGGGTTGCATGCCCAGGTCGGCGAAGAGGCGCAGGTTCACCGTGGTCATGTCGGAGAACTTCAGATCTTCTCCCGAGCTGCCGCCGACGACGTTCGTGCTGCTCTGCCACTTGGCGTTGGCCGCCACGCCCAGGCCGCCGCGTGAATAGTTGGCCTGAACATCGACCTGGTGTTCCGGCGAACCGCCGCCCTGCCCCAGCGCCCCGCCATTCAGAAGGTCGAGTTCGGGCACGCCCTGCCGGATCAGCACGTCGTCGCGAAAGGCGTAGGTGTGATAGACGCCGATCTGCAGGACGCCGCCGCGGCGGCCACCGCCGAAGCCGCCAAAGCCTGGACCGCCTGGACCACCAGGGCCGCGCGCTCCAAAGCCGCCGCCAGGCCCCTGCCCTTGCGAGCCGCCGCCCTGCGGGCCTTGCGTTTCGCCGCCACCCGGACGCGCCTCGCCGCCTTGCGGCTGACGATCGGGGGCCCCCTCGTCCTGCGGCGGACGCGGACCGCCCTCGGCGGGCGCGCCCTCTGGCGGTCTTCCACCTTGCTGGTCTCCGGCGCGGGCCTCGGCCATGCGCCGGCGCATCTGAGCCATGGCTTCCGGGCTCGGCTGCGGCCCGACGGGACGTGAATAGGTGAAACCCCAACGGATCTCGTCGCGCGCCTGGCGCTCGAAGTTCACCGGCCGGGCGTCAACCTGGACCAACTCGCCCTCGGCGTTGCGGAAGAACCGCTCGGGGAAGGCGTCTTCGACCTGGGTCGAGGCCGAGGGGAAGGCCGCGATGGCGTCGTGCGTGCGTGTCGAGACGTAGTTGGCCTGGAAGGTCAGGTTGGTCTTGTCGAACGGCTTGTAGGTCACGCCGAGCTTGAAGATATCCTTCTGGCCGGAGTCCAGGTTTCGGTTGCCGCCCGAGATGCGAATGACCTCTGCGGTCTGCCCGGTTTCGAAGTCGAACACGCGCACATCGGGCGTGGCGATCACGGGGTCGCCCAACTGATTCATGGTCGGGGCTTGGTCGGTCCGACTGAACGAGGCCAGGACCCGGACCGGCTTGATCGGCGTCCAGTTCAGGCCCGCGCCCACCGTCGACAGATCTCCGAAGTCGGAGAGGTGCTGAACGCCCATGTTGACGTTGGCTGAGAGCTTCCCGATCCGCTCCCCCAGCCCCTCGTCCGCGCGCGTCAGCGGCACGTCGAAATTGGCCTTCAGCTCGCCGATGCTGCGGCTTAGCTCGTTCGAGGTCGAGAGGCCGGCCCGCAGGGCGTCGCTGTCGAGCTCGGTGTAGGACGCCCTGGCCGTGAGGGTCGAACCGATCTGGCCGGCAGGGAGCCTCCAGAGCGCCCGGTTCAAGACCATGTCCGACTGCACCGACTTGGTGATGGCCTTCGTCCAGTCCGTGTAGGACTGACCGTTGAGAGCACGGTCGGTGTCGGTGCGAGAGTCGTTGTAGGCGAGTTCGCCGGTATAGGACCACTGCCAGCCGGAATAGGCGCCATTGGCCGAGGCGGCCAGGCGCGCATCTTCGGCGTCGGAGTTCCGCAGCAGCGGCAGGCCGGTGAACGGCGACAGGCCCAGGCGAGCCTCGCCGTCATTGGATTCGAAGACGCCGTTCACGGTGGCCGAGACGCCATTGTCGAATGGCTTGGCCCAGACTGCGCTCAGGGTCACGTCATTCGATTCAGACTGCAGGCTGCGGTTGGAGCCCTGCCCGCCGATGATGTCGCGGTCGCTCTCGTAGATCGGATCGACGTGGGTCGCCTTGGCGTCGAGCATCAACCGCTCGCCGCGCAGGATACGCAGCAGGCCGGCATGGCCGGCGACCGTCGCGCCGCCGCCGGACTGGGTTGGGGTCGTCGCCGAGCCTTCGGCCAGCGTCGCGCGGAAGCGCTGGCGCAGGACCATGTTCACGACCTTCTGCTCGGCGGGGTAGCCGTACTTGAGAGACACCTCCTCCGGCAGGATCTCGACCCGTGCGATCGCCTCGGTCGGCAGGTCGCGGATTTCGTTGAAGCCTGAGACGCGTCCGCCGTTGATCAGCACGACCGGCCGCCCGCCGCCCTGGCCGCTGGTGGTTTGCGGCGCCAGCGCTTCCAGCAGTTCGGTGACGTTCGCAGCGCCATAGGCGCGGATTTCCCGCGGCGAGATGGTCAGTTCCGGCGTGATGTCGCCGATGACCTGCCCTGGCAGGGTGCGTGCGCCGCTGACGACGAGCTCCTCGACCTCGGCGTCCACATCCATGTCGTGGTCCTGAGCCAGGGCCCCGCCGGCCGTAAGGGCGACAAAGGCGGCGCCGAGAAGCAGGCGCGCGGCCAAAGGCGTGGGAACCGCGCGGGCGTTCGAAGGTCGCAAGTGGAAATCCTTGGAGATGACTTAAGGGGACGCCGCAAAGCAGCTCTGCCTTGAACGCGCGATGAATGGAGTTCCGTCGCGGCGAAGGCCAGCCTTATGTCAGTCCTGGGGTCGCCAACCTCGAATCCACCTCGCCGGCAGGTCCAGCGGCGCGGCCAAGGCGTCCCTCATCCTCGGCTCCATGTACTTCGCGAACAGCCAGCTTGCGGCCAGGCAGGCGGCTATGGCGATAAGCACCGCGGTAATGTTCTCCAGGCCCGCGCCGTACAGCAACGAGAGCAGCCAGGCCCCCGTGATCTGATGGATCAGATAGAGGGGATAGGTCATCATGCCGATCTCACGGATGAAGGACCTGGTCGCGAGGCTCGGCGGACGGTGGTGCTCCAGCACCACGAAGGCGGCGCTGACGAAGATGCAGATCGACCAGAGGGCCATCGGCGTGACGACGCTCTGCCCGTAGTCGCGCACCGGCACGGAGTTCCGGGAAATATAGTACAGTGAGACCATCGAGCAGAGGTAGGCGATCGCCACCAGCGCGAACCGCTCGCGGCTTTTGCCGAGCTTCCATATCTCGAAGAGGAAGATCCCCAGCAAGAAGAAGCCGCCGGTCGAAATCAGGGTGACGCGCGCCAGATAGGTCGAGGCCGCGGCCGCGATCTTGTCCGTGAAGAGCTCGCTCGCGGGCACGGCGAACCAGATGGCCACCTGGGCGGCCATGGCCACCCGGGCCCACCAGTAGATATCGCGGCGGCGGTCGAAGGACAGGACCATCCAGATCAGGAAATAGAAGACCGCCTCGGCGACCAGGGTCCAGATGACCCCGTCGATCCAGGGCCCCTTGGGGAAGAGGACGACGGTGCGAAGATATCGCTCGGTCGCCTCGCGCCACGGCAGTACGCCCGTCGTCACGACCACCAGATAGGCGCAGGTCGCGAACACCAGGATGGCGGGAAACAGGCGCAGAAAGCGACCGCGGAAGAACTCGCCGGCGCTCTTTCCCTGGGCGGACATGGTGATCACGAAGCCGGAGATCACGAAGAAGACCTCCACGCCGACCCAGCCGGCGGAAATCACCGGGGTGGCCCATGGATACACTGGGCCATTCTGGACGATGTCCCGAATCCCGCCGCTGCCGGGGACTTCAGACCAGGCGAGGAAAAAGTAGTGGTAGACGACGACCAGCAGGGCCGCGATCAGCCGCAGGACATCCAGCGAGGCGACCGTCCTACGCACTGGCGCCCCACCTTGAATTTGAGACATCCGAGCCTCGAAACGAGCAAATCCTGGATGATCTTCAGGCCAACCGTGCGTCGGACGCCAGTCGCCACAAGCCATACGGTGCGTAGGGATATAGCATGGCTTTTATCACGTCCATAACGAGCGAATTTTAGCAGGCACGCACAAATTGCAGGCGCCTACAGCAGAGGATGATGCCGTCAGAAACGGCGATCATGAGTCCGCTTTGCGCCTGCACCGTGGCGGTGTCGCGCGTCAGGGGTGCGGAGGTTTCAGTTCGGACAGACCTCAGATTGCACGGGCGTGGCGACCAGCCTCGGGCTCGAAATAGGCGTCAAACACGGCGCAGATCGAACGAACCACGAGCCGGCCCGTATCGGTCACGGCGATCCGCCCGCCCTGGCACTCGACGAGGCCGTCGCGAGCAAACGCCTTCAGCCGGTCGAGATGGGGCGTGAAGGCGCCCATGTCCCGCCCATGCCGGCAGCAGACATCGAACAGATCGACGCGGAAATCGCACATCAGCCGCCCGATGATTTCAGCGCGGAGGCGGTCATCGGCGCTCAGCTCCACGCCTCGAGCGACGGGCAACAGGCCTTGATCGACGGCCGCGCGCCACGAAAGCTCCTGGGCGATGTTCTGGACATAGCCCTCAGGCAAGGACCCGATCGCGGAGGCGCCGAGCCCCAGAAGCGTCTTGGCCGCGTCGGTCGTATAACCCTGGAAATTCCGGCGCAGATCGCCCTGCCGCTGGGCGATGGCCAGCTCGTCCTCGGGAAGGGCGAAGTGATCGAGGCCGACGCGGACATAGCCCTCAGCTTGCAACAGGTCGGCAGCGCTCTCGGCCTGGTCGAGCCGTTCGGTCGGACCAGGAAGCGCGTTCTCGTCGATCAATTGCTGGTGCGACTTCATCCACGGCACATGGGCGTATCCGAACAACGCAAGCCGCTCAGGCCGAAGCGGCAGCAGCCCTTGCAAGGTTTCCAGCGTGTTCGCCGTGGTCTGGTGCGGAAGGCCGTACATCAGGTCGAGATTGATGGAGCGGACGCCAGCCTGGCGCAGCCAGTCCATGCAGCGCGCGACCTCCTCGATCGAACCAGACCGGTTGACCGCCTTCTGCACCTCCGGCGAGAGATTCTGGACGCCCAGGCTCGCCCGGCTGAGCCCATGGTGGGCGGCGGCGCGCGCCCATTCGCGTGTC
>JAEXKM010000198.1 GCA_023445705.1 Pseudomonadota bacterium | reverse complement strand
CATGTAGGCAAGCCGGGTGTTCGGATTTCGGATCGTCGCCGCGAAAAACTCGAGGAAGTGCTCAGAGGCGTTCTCGGACGTCTGGGCGACGATCGCCGGCACAGTGAAGCTGCTGACGTTATTGACGACCACGAGCTCGTAGGCGGTGGCTTCCGGCTCGAAATCGGGCTCGGCGGGCGGCTCGACCATGGGAACTACCCCTACCCCGATTTGACGCCTCTTTCACGCACATAAAGGACATTATGTGTGACAAGCGACTCGGGGGCATCATGGGCGGGCAACAAAGGGTCACTGCTCCATTTCGATGCCGCGCTCGCCGTCACCGCGTATTCCGAAACTGGCCGAAGGCGTATTCGAGCTGGCGTGCCAAGCTCGCGGCGCCGTCGTCAACCGTGCCCACGACGATCAATTCGGCTGGGATCTCATCGTCCAGCTGCCCAGCGCTCTCCGCGCCGGTCCGGCCGATCTTGATCCCCCCGGGATCACTGCATTGGTGCAGGTCAAGTCGACGACCACAAGCGCTCGCAGCTGCAATGTGAAGCTGTCTAATGCGCTACGGCTCGCCAAAGAACCTGTGCCTTGCTTTGTGGCGTTCCTCGTCTTTGATCCCGGCGCGTCTCAGCCGCGCGCAGTCTACCTTCGCCACGTTTGGTCAGAGGAAATCCGTGCTGCACTGTTGGGCGCGCGCTTGGCCCACAACGCAGGCCGGGATGACCTGCACCGGATTCGGCACAGGCTGAGCTTTGAAGACGAACATCGTTGTCAGCTCGAGGAGATCCCCGAAGTCCTCCAGCGTATCGCCAGCGCCGAGGGGCGCGCCTACAGCGCACAGAAGGCCAAGCTGGTGGAAACCGTTGGCTATGAGGACGGCTACGGCGTTGGGACATTTTCGCTTGGCCCCGCGACGCCTGCTGATGACTTCATCGACCTAATGCTTGGTCGCATTCCGGAGGTTCCGGTCGAAGCGTTCGAGGTCGACGACACGCGGTTCGGTCTTCCCGGCCCGAAAGTCGTGCCTATGACGTCGGCCCGTCTCAGCGTGACGGTGGAACCCAAGGAAAAGTGCCAGGTGATCTTTCGGTCGCCCGACGGCGCTCGCGAGCTGGCGCTAGATGGCGCTGTCTACATACCCGGCATTCCGAACCTGCCAGACGAACACTTTCGCTTGCGTTTTCAAACCAGTCTTGTGGAGGTCATCCTCCAACCCAACGGGCCGAACTCCGCGATGAACATGTGTTTCGGAGCCGACGCGCCGATGCCGATCGCTGAGCTCGGCGATCTGGCGATCTTGCTAGACATGGCGGCCGCTGGCCCTCTGGACGTCGCCATTTGGGTGAAGGGTGGTCGAGTCGCAAACGCTACGGTCGAGTTCCCCCCTGCTCAAATCGCCCCGCCCTGGGGCCGGTTAAGCCGATCCCTACAGAGATTGTTTGGGATCTTGCCTGCCAGCCGTTGGCCCGCTGAAGGCAAGTTCACGGTACGCGACATGTTCCAGGGGCTGGAACACCTTGAGAAGGTCGCTGGTCAAATCTCGATGGAGGGCGTTGAGCTGACGATTGCAGCCATCAATCCCGAGTCGGAGGCCGGCATTTTCGCCTGCAAGCGGTACCTTGCCCCCGCCTTTCTCGACTTCGGTGACGTCACTCTTTTCGCCGTGGTTGAGGCCCCGATCGACACGCTGGAGTGTCGCGACGGTCGCGCGTTTCTGAAGTTGGGCAGGCCAACGGTTCTGCGCCGCGCCATTCTCCCGGGCGATCTGGAGCACAACCTAGCCTACCTTCAGGCGCAACTGGCGTCAGCGCGGTCAGACCGGATGGGAGTGGATTTGCTGCATGGCGCATTGCCCAACATCCCACTCTTAGCCGACGCGCAATGAGCAGAGCCGTCCAGAACAGGCTCAGACTTTGGCGAAGCATCGATGACTTCGCCGCCGAGCTCGAAGGTGTTCAAGCGGATTACGGAGATCTGACAATCGCGACCCCTAGCCTCGGCTTCTACAGAGACGCCTGGGTCGGGCTTCGTTGCGCGCGAGCGACCGGCGCGGTTCGGCTCAGGCTGGGGGCAGACCCGCCGGACATCGAGCTCGGCTATCAGGACGGACGCCAGTTGCCGCTAGAAGTTGTCGAGGCGCTGCGCACAGGCCGCCGCCGCGGTGATGAAATCCGCCAACATCGCGCGAAGGCAGCTGCAGGAGTCTCGACTCTGCGTCACGTTCCAGGCGAGAGCTGGCCGGCCGCGGCGGAAGTTCTGGAAGCGTTGTCACAGCGAGCAGCCACCAAGGCGGAGAAGGGCTATCCGCCTGACACGGTATTGGCGATTTATTTGAATGTCGGCGACTGGGACAACGAGCGCTCGCATATCGAAGCTGGCATGGCGGCTGCGCTTGAAGTTGCGACTTCGGTGTTCGCGGATGTCTGGGTTCTTTGGCACGGGCGCTTCTACAGGACCGACCAAGCTGGGCGAGTCCATCTCCTTCAAGGATGCGGAAGCTAGTCGTGCACGCCTAGCTCGACTTCTCCGAATTGATCGAGCAGCGCGCTGACAACGACGTTGGTTGCGGCCAATTCCCGGCGGGCGAGCGCATCGCGAAAGCGCGTTGCGAAGTCGGGCTCGAGCCAAAGCGTCACAGGTTGCGCGCTAGTCGGCGGCGCCCTCAGATAGGGCTCGCCGGGTAGCCGCTCTTCCAGATATTTCCGCAGTAGGTCTTGGTAGAGATCGTTGACTCGGCAGCCCCGCCGCAGGGCGAGTTCGCGCATCCGAACATGCATCGTGCGCGGCAGACGCACGGATAACGCGACCCTCCCCTCCTCCGCGAACGACGGCTTTTCCTGTGGCTGCGCCATGGGCGAATCAGACCGTGCGTCGCTGAGGTTTTCAAGCGACATTTCCAGGACACGGTGGATTGGTTCAGAGAGCGCGCGACCGCCCCATCGTTTTGAGGCGCGTTTCGACCAGCTCGTACGCTGCATGCCTCAGCTCTCGAGGCCAATCGCTCGCGATCTTTCCAATCAGTTCCAGCGTGGTCCGGTTCCAGGCCGCGCCGGCCGCGGCCCAGGGCGTTACGGGTGCCCGTCGCCATGCGGAGAGGCGACGCAAGGGCGACCACTCCATCACTTGCATCTGTTCCGCCCCTTCAGGGCTGAGCATGAGGAGTGACGCCGCCAACAATGCACGGATGCGCGTGCGTGTCGCCACCTTATCAATAGAGTGCGGGTCAAAGCCGTCAGTCCCACGCTGGGCACTCTCGTTACCGCCGAGCAAAGCGCCTGCCGCGGTTTCTACAACCCCGCCCGTTCGCCGCTGCACTAGAGCGAGACTTGCGAGCGCGCGGGCAATCGCGAGGAAATGGGTCGATTCGTTCACCGACCAAATCTCGCCGGGGGGCTGACCGTGAGCCGCCGCGAGCGCGCCTCTTTCGAAGGCGAGCGCAAAAGCGGGAGCTTGGGTCGGCTCTCGCCCAAGCCAGAGCCGACCGTCCTGATGGGCCGACCGGGGGCGACGTTGTGCGGGCGTGATCTCGGCTTCATCGTCAACGCCATCGAGGAGGACGGCGTGCGTTGCGCACGCGACGCGCCAAAGGCCTGCATCCCGCCGCCTGAGGATAGCTTCGCCGTGCCTTCGCCGATCCGCCCCGCCACAAGCCGGGCAGTAAGCGTGACAGCCCGGGAAAGTCCGGGCAGCCGCAAGGGCGAAGTCGCCGCGCACGGCCGCAGGCGCGCCAAAAGACAGCGTCATCGCCCGCAGCGTGTCGACGCATTGGTCAGAACCACGGGCCAGACGGCGCAACAGTGCCTCGCCGACGTCCCAGTCGACGTCCTCGTCACGCCCTTCGAGAAAGGCGCTGCCGCTCACCCTGTGGCCGATGGCGACGCGATGCACCCAGGAACCGAGCAACTCACCGGCAGCGGGCTCAGGCGCATAGGCGAAGGCGAACCGGGTCACCGAGACCGCTTTCCCCGGCTCCGGCGTACGGCTCTACGCGGGCTACCAACGGGCGGCGGGAGATCCGCGTCGGCGCGAATGTGTTCCAGCAAGACGCGATCGCTACCATCGAGGATGGCCCGCTTCGCCGCGCGTTGCAGGACCTTGACGGTCGTGTCGACCAGCCCCTGCCCCGCCTCATGAACTCGCTCTATGAAGCTGCGGTCCATGAGGGTCTCATTCCGTAACGGGAGTGTGCAAAGGTATCCCTTCACGAAGCCCGCGAACGCCTCGTTTAGTGCAAAGGATCCGAGCTCCAAGCGTTCAAACCGGCGTATCAGCTGAACGTCGCCGTCGATTAGCTGTAGAACCTCCTCTGTGCCCGATAAGACGATCGGGACTTGGGACTGGTTGGAGAGCCACCGGGCGACGCCGTAAAACTCGCGGTGATGCTGGCCGCCCCATTCGTTTAGCTGGTTAACTTCCTCAATGATGATTAGGCGGGTGGCGGCGTCCTCAAGGGAGTCCAGCAACTGATCGAAGGCCGCGCTCTTTCTTTTGGGGAACGGAAGGCCATATCCCAGCCCCTTTGCCAGGGTGGCCACAAGCCAGCCATTGTCGGGTTCTGGCGGATATTCGATATGAAGCACCGGAACCTTCAGTTGCCCGTCGTGAGCGCGGCGGCGGGGATATCGCTCTGAGAAGTCGGTGAGCGCGTGAGACTTGCCGACGCCGGACGGCCCTACGATCGCAAGGTTAGGTGGCCGCAACACCCTTGGGTGCACGAAGAGTTCATGCAGCCGCGCCTGGATGAGGTTGAAGATCGGGGTCTCGATGACCTTGTCTTCCTCGATGAACGAGAAGCGCGCCGCCTCGGAGCGGCCGAGAAGCCGGGCGGCCTCGGGGATGAGATGGGCATGCGACAACGTTCCCTCCCGTTATTTCATTCGGGGTTTGAAATCCGGAATGTTGAAGTGCGGCGGCAATGACGTTGCGTTGTCGTCTAACGGCGACTCGTCTGCGCGTGGCAGTAGGTTTTCGGGGATCGGCGCGCGTGAGCCTCTGGGATGTCGCGCGGCCTCTTCCATCCACTGCAGTTGTTCCGCACTGGGTTTAAGCTCGCCCCTTAGTCCCGCAAAGTAACTGGGTGATTTGACCGCCCTGAGTTCAAGCAAAAGCGCCGAGTCCTTCTTTTCTCGAGCGACCGCCGCTTTGTTCATATTCCAGCGCCTAAGCGCGTACAGATCAGTGGGCGCCCCACGCGGATAGACCCTCGGAATCGCGACGTAACCTGCCGTATCCACGGGAATCCAGATTTGGCTGACGTCCCTCGGGTCATAGAAAATCTCGACCGTTTTGACCCCTTCGTAGCGTAACTTGGCTATATCGCCAGACCGATAGAAACAGTTCTCGAATTTGATGCCCTCGAAGCGCACCGTCCTTGTTTCATGGGGCAGAAAGTCGATGAAGACATGGGCGGGGTCCCTCGGCATTCGGCGGCTGACAGCCGCCAACGAGGCCTTTTCACGCCATTGCATTATCGGCGGGATTTTGGGGCCCCCGTAATTTTCATTGTTGTACTCCATGGCGGCGATCAGGTAGCGCCGCTGGACCTCCTCAAGATTCCAGGCCGGAGGCTTCTGCCCCCCATGTCTCTTCAACTCGACGGTGTTGGAGAGCGTTGTGCCGTCCCAACTATGCACCTCGGACTTGAGGGTCCCCCAGAGCCGTTCCATCTTGGCACGACGCTCAGGTCGGCCGGGGACGCCGACGCGGAGCTGGATCCCGTTGTTTATACAGCCGCGCTCCACGGCCTTGGCTGTGAGTTCTGCAGCGCCATCGACGTAGAGGATCTCTGGTAATCCGCACGCCTCCCACTCGCCCGGCACGCCATACTTCCTAAGAACTGGATCCTTCGGCGTCGCCATTAGCGCCATGCACAGCGAGACCGTCGTCGCGTTAGGGGGAAAGAGTGAGATGAATGCCGCCAGGCACGTTGACGTGTGGATATCCATCGCCGCTGTGGCGGTGGGACGAACAACGAACGTCTCCTCGCCGACGGTGAATGTCCTCTGATCAAGCGGGGTGTGATCGATGCAGACGATCTGCAGCGGCCTTTCGGTCTCCAGTGAACCGAGTTGAACGCTGTGCGCGTGCCGGCCGTCGCGGGCATAGCGGCGAAGTGCAAAATGGGCGGGATCGCTGCCCTCAATGTCTCTCACCAGCCGTTCAAGCGTAGACTCGGATGGAACATCCGTAGCGGAAATACCGGCCAGGCAGAGATCCTTACTCAGATCGCGCCCTAGCTTGGCGATGTTCAGCTTCTTTGCAGCCTCGGCGTAGACCCTCTCCTCGACAACTGCGTAGACCTTCGAAGTAATGCGTCTTCGCCCTTTTTGCGGGCCGCGCTTCTTGGGTCGCCACTCCTCGAAGGTCTGGCATCGCCTAGCGCGTGAAATATCGCGCCTCAGCGTTCGCGCAGAGATCTTGAGGCGGTGTGCGGCGTCATCTTGTTGGTAGACGTCAAGATCACCTTGGACAAAAGCGATCGCGACGCGAAAGCGCGTGTGTAGCTGCGCTTCGAGGTCCTCGGAGGCGGATTTGGACATCGGCGACTCCTATTGCCGATAACCAAACGCCCTTTTTCGTTGCCTGCCTAGCAACGCGGGCCGTCAAATAACTGGCCACCGGCGGTGGACAAAAACTTTGATGGATACCGATACGCCCTTTGGGGCCGGGCGTGCGATAGTCGAGCGGTGCCCTGCCCTGCAGCGGGCCGGTGCTAGCGAGGCATCGGGATGGCGTCAGACGATAACGAGCCCTTATTGCTCGCGCTTTCGGGCCGCTTCGAGGACGGCGCCTACAAGGCGTCAACCATTCGCGCCTATCGCAGGGACTTTCAGGCCTATCTCGAATGGTGTGGCAAGGCCGGACTCTCGCCGCTTCCCGCCACCCCCAACGCCGTTGCGGCCTTTGTCGCGTCGGGAAGCCACGCCGTGACCTCGACGCTGAAGCGGCGGGTCGCGGTCATCGCCCGCGTGTCCGCGCAGGTCGGAGCTCCCCTGAACTGCGGGGATCCGGCCATCGCTGCCGCCATTGCCGAGGCCGGCAGACGGGCAGGCCCACGTCGAAGGTCGCTGAATGTCCATCAGGTCGCGCGGATGGCGCGAAGTTGCAGCCCCAACTTGGCAGGCTTGCGTGACCGCGCCTTGGTGCTCGTGGGCTTCTGGGGAGCGCTGCGCCGTTCCGAACTGGCGAGCTTGGATGTAAGCGACTTGGCTGTTGCGCCTGACGGAGTTCAGCTCTGTTTGCGCGGTGCGGCGCTCTCCAGCCGAGACCACACTATTCCCTTGGCCAAGACGGGCGACCCCCAAGTTTGTCCGGTGGAGGCATTGGCGCGTTGGCTGCGAGAAGCTGACATCACTGATGGCCCGGTATTTCGCAAGGTGGGCCGGGGGCAAGTCGTGAGTCCAACCCGTCTGTCTGAGGACGGCGTGCGTCAGGTGCTCCGCAAGAGAGCCGCGGAAGCTGCACGGGATCATGTACACAGAGGCGCGGCCCGGTCCCCTTCAGCTATGCTAGGATTGTGATAGTGAAAAGCTACAGACACAATCAGGCATAGGCGCCGCTCTGAATCTGCGCGAGCACTCTGGAGACGACCAGCCGCCCGTCGAACGTATCGATCAGATCCCCAGGGAATACGCCCCCAAGCGCTGGCAATGGTTGGGAGAGCCCATCCCAGCAGCCAGGATGCCGCGTCAAACACCTGAGGTGCGCCGGAGTCCTCGACCATGGCCTGCACTTGCCCGATGAGTGCTGCGACACCGAGTACACGTTCGGTTTCGATGCCCGACAACACCCCGTCTCGCTTTGCCGTCCGGCGCACGGCTGCGCGGAGGTCGGCCAAGGCAGTGGCCCTAGGTGTCGCTGAAGTCGTCCACCCGGTGAGCACGCTTTGCGCAGAGCGCGCTTTCAGTCCTCTTCGGATCCACCCTATCCGTTCCATTGGTGTCGCCTGGAAAACACGCGGCGGCAAAACAGCTCCACCGCCGCTGGCGAGCCCGGATCTGGAAGTTCTTCGATCGTCTTGCCTCACTCCGCTGGGCATCCTAGCTCCTGAGACCGTTCGACGGCCGGCTTGAACCGGCGGTCTAGGATCCGACATCTGGCGCGCACGCCGAGGCCACGCAGGCCCACAAGGTCCGAGGAATTCAGTGACCGCAGATTGGTCGAATTTAGGTGCTGCACCCCAACACACGTCTGCAAACTGGAGATTGGGCGGAGGCGGCACAGCACCAACCTACGAAGCGGACTTGCCGAACGTCCGTGTGTGGAGGTGGATCACAAGGCTGCTGGCGACCCTGAGCGGACATCAAGCCGCGTAGCTTTGGCTTGGCTAGCTAGCTAGCTAGCGAACTTTCTCAAGATCCGGCAGCGTCCACTGCTTGTCGAAGAAGCTCTTCTTCGGCCCATAGATCCGGAACAGAAGTTCGAAGCCACGGCCGGCGCTGGTCGGCGTCCAGTTGCCCTCCTTGCCCGTGGGGGCATGGGGACCGAACCAGACATCGACCGATCCGTCAGGGTTGGCTTCGATCTCGGGACTGTTGGAGCCACGGCTCGCGCGCGACACGCCTCGGACGAGGCCGTGCGTCTCGCGATCATAGGCCGTGACCGACCAGTAGAGCTCAAACGGCGGATCGGGCGGAACATGGAGCCTGTACGTGGCGCCCCCATCCAGCGGCTCGCCTTCTCGGTCGCGGACCGCCATCAAGTAGAACTGGCCGCTGCCTAGGTGCTTGGCGCTGAAGTAGCCCATCGAATAGGTCACGGCCCGAGCATCGGTGGGATAGCTGTCCGGATCGGCGAAGAAGGTGGCGTTACCATCAATGAGCTTGTGATCCGCCGGCACGGCCCAGCGTGTTCCGGGGTAGAATGGCGGATCGAACATCTGCTCGCGTTTCGCATCGATCCACGCCTCGGCCTCAGCAGCGGCCTCATCAAGCAGCGCTTCGGTCGCGGCGTCGGGTTGAAATGGCTGGCCCTTGGCGATCCCGAGCGACCGCAGGGGATCGATCATCGACTTGTCACGCGTCAGCCAGGGCTCGTACTCGACCATTCGCGACAGCGAGTGGAAGTAGCGCCGGTCGAAAGGGATATTGGCTTCGTAGGGCTTACCGCTGAAGTCGAGGAAGGCCGTCTCCGGCGGGTTCGCGGCGCGGGAGAGCGGATAGAACCGAACCCTCCGGCCATAGGCCACGGCGGCGGCGACATCCGCGTCGCTACCACTGCGCACGTCCGAACGAAGCAGCGCGTAGCCCTGATATGTCTGCGCCGACAGCACGATGTAGCCCTCGGGCGCCTGCATTTCGTAACCCGGCGGCAGGATAAGGTATTTGCCGCCGCGGCCCTTGTCCGCGCCCGCAGGTCCAACGTCTTCAAGCGCGCATTGCCAAGCATCGTCGATGCTGCCGGTTATCCTTCCCCCGTTCGCGGGCGGAATCTCAAGCACCATCGGCCCGGCCAACTTCGTATCGAAGAACGGCATCAGGTAGATCGTGTTGGGATTGGGCGTCAGCGTCTGGTTCAAGCTGTCCGGCGGGCGCGACCAATAGGCGACCTCGTTCGGCGCCCCTCCGCCGTCGATCAGCGCCTGGAGCATCAGATCGAAATTGACCGCCGACATCCCCCAGATCGCCGCCTCGACCGCTCGGCGCTGGATGGCGCGGCTTGCGAGTTGCTGCAGTGAATAGTCGGCGAGCGCGCTGCGTTTCGCATCGTCGGTATGCATCGCGTCCTCCAGATGCAGCACAGAGAGCCTAGGTCGGAGGTCGATCAAGCTATATTGGGGAAACCCCTGAACTCGACG
>JAEXKM010000171.1 GCA_023445705.1 Pseudomonadota bacterium | reverse complement strand
GATCGGGCAACGGCCCGCTAGCGACCGTCAGTTGCGCCCGCCGGCCGCCGCAGACGCAACGCAAACGCTCCGAAAATACGCGCAACGGAAGACCGCCCAGGCCCTGGGCCACCCAGTGCGTCGGGTCGCACGGCGCCGCCCGCTCGCACCCAGGCGTCGCACACCGCGCCACCAGATGCCGATCAATGCCTACGCATGCCAGCAACGGTTCTTGCTGCATGTCCTTGTCGCCCATGGCCGCCTCCATGGACAGAACAAAAGCAGAACTCATCGACATGCGCCACTCCGCCAAGGTTGTGCCCGGCGCGCTATCCACAGGATCGCGCGCCCAGGCCCAGACCATCGAAGGAGTCGGCGTCCAACCAAACAGGCCCAGCCGCTTTTCCTGTGAGCGATCGGCGCCGCGCCTAGAAAGACAGCGCGCATCCAACGCCGGCGACAGCCCCTTCTTGCCCGGACGGCGCAGCGCGCCCTCCAGCCATCACCTTGCAGCCATTGACCGGCTTGCGCGCCAGATAGGGCTGCCCGTCACTTCCGAACGCGCCCGCACGGCTGAGATCGATCTTCGGCGCGCCCGCAGCCTCGGCGTGGCGAGCGGTCGCCTCCCGCGCCTCGCATGCCCGCCGCTCGACCTCAGTCAGATCGGAAAGATCCGCGCACATGACGCGCTGTCGAAGAGCGCGCCGCACGCCATCAGCGTCAGGAACAGCGGGAGCGACCGTCGCCGCCTCGACCTCTCGCGGCTCGGGCCGATCAAGATGCACCGGCCCGCCGCGAGGGGCTTTCGCCGGCTCACGTCCCGTGACCTGCGCCAAGAGCCGAGGTGGCGGCCGTCGCACGATCTGCACGCTGATCGCCGCATCCGGCTCGGCTAGCGACGCTTTCGGACGTGGATACAGCGCCACTACAAATAGGGCGTGGAGCAGGACCGAGCCCGCTACGGCCAATCGCCTTAAACGCCCCCGCTGCAAACGGCCTACCTCCGATCATTCCTCGGAAGCAGGCTCCAACCCTATGCTGTCCCAATCATGGCGCAGCTTGGCGTCGAGGAAGCAGGCGAGATGACGCCCCCGCTACTCGCGTAGAAGGGCGTCAACGAACTCGGGAAGCCACGGATTTCGGCCCGGCTTCATGCGCTCCGACCGGTAGATATGGCCTAGGTCAGCATAGGCGCGGTCGAAGTTCTTGTTGACGATGACGTAGTCATACAGTCGCCAATGCTCGATCTCGTCCTTGCCCTTGATCAGGCGGCGCTGGATCACGTCCTCGCTGTCCTGAGCCCGGGCGTGCAGCCGCCGAGACAAGTCCTCCCAGGACGGAGGCAGGATAAAGACCCGCACGCTATCGGCGGACGCGGCGTCCGCCACCTGCTTGGCGCCCTGCCAGTCGATGTCGAACAGGACGTCCTTGCCCTGCTCCAGCGCCGCCATCACCGGCGCCTTGGGCGTGCCGTAGCGATTTTCGTGAACATCGGCCCATTCGAGGAATTCGCCGCGTTCGATCATGGCGTCGAACGTCGGGCGATCAACGAAGTAGTACTCCCGGCCCTCCTCCTCGCCCGGCCGCGGCGCGCGCGTCGTGCAGGAGATCGACAGCATCAGATCGGCATGGTCGGCCACCAGCCGCCGCGACAGCGAGGTCTTCCCGGCGCCGGAAGGGCTGGACACCAGCAGCAGCATGCCCCGGCGGGTCGTTTCCCAGGGGCGGGGGTGGTCTTGGCCGTCAGTCATTCGTCTCTCTTCGATGCGCCGAGGCGCCCTATTCCACGTTCTGAACCTGCTCGCGGAACTGTTCGATCGTCGCCTTAAGCTCCAGGCCGACGCTCGTCAAAGCGCTCAGGGCCGATTTCGAACAGAGCGTGTTGGCCTCGCGCATGAACTCCTGGGTCAGGAAGTCCAGCCGCCTCCCCTGCGGGCCGTCGGCGGCCAGATGCGTTCGCGCCGCCTCGACGTGAGCCTTCAGTCGATCCAGCTCCTCGCGGACGTCGGCCTTCACCGCCATCGCCGCCGCTTCGTTGACGATCTTGTCCTGACTGACCACCTCGCCGGCCAGTTCGGTCATCCGGCGCTCGAAGCGCTCCTTGATCGCCGCGGGCTGCCCTTCAGCCAAGGCCCAGGCCTGGCCGACCAGCGCCTCGATCTTGTCGGTCAGACCGATCAGCACCGCAGTCAAGGCGAGACCTTCCTCGCGCCGCGACGTCGACAGCGCCTCGAGCGCCGCGCCAATGGATAGTGCGATCGCGCTCTCCAGGACGGCCTGGGCTTCCGGATCGTCGATGGCCTCCGCCGCCTCGATCACACCACGCAGTCCCAGCAGGCCATCGACGCTGGGCGCGGAGGCCTTTCCGGCGGCGACGAGCGATGCGCCCATGGCCAGATAGCGCGCCAGCACTTCCTCGTTGATCTGGACGTCGACGGCGCCGCCCGCCTGTTTGGCCTGAACTCCAACGGTCAGCTGGCCACGCGCAAAGCGCGCCTGTGCGGCGTCCCGCGCCACTCGGTCCAGCCCATCGAAGCCGGGAGGGCCGCGAAACCGGACCTCGAGATTGCGACCATTCACTGATCGCGCCTCGACGGCCCAGCTCCAGTCGCCTGCCGCGCCTTCAGCCCGGCCAAAGCCCGTCATTCCGCTAAGTGGCATGCAAGTCTCCGCGCCAGAAGGCGGAGGGGTCGCACAGGCCGACCGGGTTTGCCAAGCTCTAGAGCCGGAATGCGTCCTTAGTGCTCTTCGAGGTGGTCGTGCCCGCCGACCCGGCCCGGCCGCCAGTAGCCCTCGCCGAAAATCTGGTCCTTGGCGAAGCCGCGGGCCAGCAGATCATGGCGCTGGCGGCGGATCGTGCTGGTTTCGCCCAGCACGTAGATATGGCCGCGTCCGTCCGGCGGCGCATAAGCCGCCAGCCGCTCGATCAACGCCTCGCTCATGGGCCCAGCGGGGGCGCCGCCACGGGAAATCCAATCGATCGTCGCTTGGTTCGCGGCCAGAGGCTCCTGCCGATCGCGATCGTCTGCGATTTCGATGATCGCATGGGCCTTGGCGTCGGCGGGCAGCGTCTCGATCATGCCGAGAATGGCAGGAATGCAGGTCTCGTCGCCGACGAACAGCCGCCAGTCCGCCCCCGGCTGGATCACGTTGCGCCCGCGAGGCCCAAATGCCTGGACGATGTCCCCCGGCTCGGCTTCCAACGCCCAGCGCGCGCCAGGCGAAACCTTGTTGTGAATCACCAGATCGATATCCGCCAAGCCGCTTGCGGGGTCATAGCGCCGGACCGTGTAGTGACGACGCCCCAGGTTCCCCAGGACGTCCGGCAACAGCAGCACCATGTCCTGCCCAGGCTTGGGCTCGAAGGCGCCGTCGCCCTCAACCTTGACGGTGACGCGTCGCATGTGTGGCGTCACCTGCTCCGCACCAACCACGGTCAGCGTCCATTCCTTCATCCCGCGCCGCCGCATCATCTCGGCGATCTGGGCCGCGGGCGGCGGGCTCTGCGTTTCCGGCAAGCTCATGGTCGACCTCACAACTCGTTCTGACAGACCTTTATCGATATATCTTATTTATGTCTTGTCTGTATCTGAACAAGTCGCGACGGAAAAACTGGGGCATAGTCGCTCCTCACCTCGCCGCTTGAAGGCGCAACCGAAGCCGGCGCGCGCATGTTCCGCAAGTGAAGAGGAGAACCTCGATGGACGCCAATGCCCTGGTTCCCGCAGGGGAACTCGCAGCCATGGGGCGCACGCCCTTTCCGGGCGAAAGCGACGCCTACCGCGCCGCGCGCCGGGACCTCCTCGCACAGGAGATCGAATTTCGGCGGCAGATGACGCGCCTGGCGGCGCAACGCCAGGCCCTTCCCGACGGCCCCATCATCGCCAAGGACTATCGCTTCAAGGACGAGAACGGCGCGGAACTTGGTCTCCTTGACCTGTTCGACGGCAAGCCGACGCTGATGACCTATTTCTGGATGTATGGTCCCGAGCGGGAACGCCCCTGCCCGATGTGCACCAACTGGCTCGGGGCCGTGAACGGCAACGGCGCCGACATCAAGCAGCGTATCGCCTTGAAGATATTGGGCCGCAGCCCGGTCGAGCGCCAACTCGCCTTCGCCCAGGAACGCGGCTGGCGAGACCTCGACTTCGTCCAGACGCTCGGCGACGACTATGCCCACGACCTGGGCCTCATCAACCCCGATGGCAGCGAGAACCCCGCCCTCGTCGTCTTCCGCCGCGATGGCGACGTGGTCCGCTTGTTCTGGGCCAGTGAAATGACCCTGGACATGGCCGACCCCGGCCAGGATCCACGCGATGCGCCCGACATCGCGGCCCTGTGGTCAGTGCTCGACCTGACGCCCGAGGGCCGCGGCGGGGACTGGTATCCGAAACTCAGCTACTAGCGACCTCAGGCCGCCTCGAGCTCATAGATTTCGTTTTCACGTGCGATCAGCACGTCGGCCAGGAACCAGTAGGCTTCGCCCCAGGCCTCCAGCACCTCGTCGGTCGCCGCCTCACCCAAGACGTCACGAATGGCCGGCAGCAGCGCTTCGGCGACGGCGGGATAGTGCTCGGCCCGCACGTGGGTCTGGACGTGACGCGCGGCCATCTTTTCGACCGCTCCCGCCAGGGCCGGCAGGTTATCGACATTCTGCGCGAAGGCGACGATGGCGGCGGCCAGGCGGCGCGGCTGCTCGCCGGACTGCTGGGCGGCCGCATCGAACATGGCCTTGATGTCCGGATCCACGAACAGGCGCTCATACATCCGCGTGGTGATGGCCACGCCATGCTGGACGAGCACGGGCGCGGTCGCTTTAACGATGGCCAAGGTGGCGGGAGAAAGTTCGCGCATTTGTTCTGGCTCCGAGGTTCGCCCAAGGAGCTATCACGCCGCCCAACGGCCTCCACGTCAGGAAAGCTACGTAGCCGGACCGCCCGCACCACCAGGGATCAGGGTGGCCCACCCCGACGGCTCGGCCACCGGTTGCGGCCCCGTGGGTGGAACGATGCGCTGCGAGCGCTGAGCCCCTTAGAACCGCCCGGAAACTAGCAGCCCGATCGCCCGGGAACCTTCCGAACCGCCATAGGAGTCGCGGGCCTCAAGACGCTGGA
>JAEXKM010000126.1 GCA_023445705.1 Pseudomonadota bacterium | reverse complement strand
CCGACGTAGTAGGCGCGGCCCATGACATCGTAGTTCTGGGCGTCGTAGTTGCCTTCGTCGTTGCCCGCTTGCGGCGGAGCCTTGTCGAACAGGTTGTTCACCCCGAAACGCAGCTCGCTGTCCCAGGGCAGGGTCGCGCGCGCGTTCAGGTCGAAGATGTCGTACGACTTCACGCCATGCGCCGTACTGGTCGGGGTGACCACGACGGCAGAGTTGTCCATGGCGCTGATGTGGCGCCAACGCAGGCCGACGCTCGCCGGGCCCCAGGTGTAGGTCGCGGTGGTGACCGACTTCCATTCCGGGTGAGCTTGACCAGCGCTGGTCTCAACGGCCGTGCCCCAGGTACCGGCGTAGTCAAAGGTTTCCGCACCCGGCAGGGTTTGGATCTTGAAGCTGTCCAGGTAACCGAGGGCCACGTTGAGGGCGAGGGTGCCCGAGTTGTCGCCCAGGCCCATGTCCGCCAGCTCGGCCGCCCAGTCGAACTGGAAGTCGATGCCGGTGGTTTCGAACTGACCAAGGTTCAGCAGCGGCTGGACCGGGTTCAGCGGCACGCCGCTGGCCGTGTTCCGCGAGATGAGCTGGCAGTAGTAGTTGGTCGGATCGAAGCTCGGGTTCGCGCCGCCCGCGTTGAAGCAGAACTGGAACGCGTTCTTGATCGGCAAGCTGCCGACGGCGTCCTTCACCTTGATGCTGTACCAGTCGATCGAGGCCGACATGCGGCTCAGCAGCGGGTGATCGAAGGGCGAGCGGAAGACCGCGCCGATCGAGAACGTGTCGGCGGTTTCCTCCTGCAGGTCCGGGTTACCGCCGGTGAGGGCGAAGACCTGGGCCGTGCCGAGCTGATAGCTGTCGATGATCGCCGTGGGGACGCCTTGAGTCAGGCAGAGCGCGCGGACCTGAGCTCCGCTCGAGCCCTGGCGGAACGACGAGCGGACATCGCAGGGATCGCCGTCAGTATTCGTCGGGCTGGCGGTGCCGATGGCGACCGAGCCCGTCGAGACCGGCGCGTAGAGCTCGCCGACGCTAGGGGCGCGGATGGCGCGGTTATAACCGCCGCGCAGACGCACCGCGTCCACCATCTGCCACTCGAAGTCGGCCTTGTAGGTGCTGATCGCGCCGACCGACGAGTAGTCCGAGAAGCGGTAGCCGAGGTTGAGGTTGAACTCCTGCACGAACGGCAGGTCCTTCACGATCGGAACCAGGACTTCGCCGAACAGCTCGTAGGTGTCCACCGAGCCGGCCGCATCGCGCAGGACGCTGTAGCCGAGAACGTCGGAGACGCCGCCCGGCAGGTTGAGCTGCGCATCGGGGCTGAAGGTGTACTCGTTGGCGCGGTAGTCGGCGCCGAGGGCGAAGCGCACTTCACCGGCCGGCAGTTCGAACGCGCCACCCTGGACGCTGGCCTCGACGACGCGCTGTTCCAAGCTGTTCTGGTTCAGCGTGCGGCGGCTCATATAGGTGATGCAGTCGCCCGACGGGGTCAGGTTGCCGAAGGGGTTCCAGCCACCGGCGCAGTATTCCGTCCCGCCGGTCGGGCTGCGAAGCAGGCGCGAAACCGCGCTGGCGCTGGCGCCACCCCATTGTTCGTTGTCGAACTTGGCCTTGGAGTACGAAGCATAGGCGTCCCAGGTCCAGTCCTTGAAGCCGACGCTGCCCGACAGGCCGCTCGTCAGCTGATAGACGGTGTAGCTGTACTTCTGAACGCGCGGCCCAAGGATGTTCAGGGCCTTGTAGAAGGTGAAGTCTGCGTTCGGGCTGGGGCGCGAAGCCAGGATGGTGCGGAAGTCGTCCGGGATGAACGGGTTCGAGACCGGGACCGTCAGGCCGTAGACGTTCGAGGCCAGGGTCGGGTTGGTGATGCCCGTGGACTCGTAGTCGGTGAAGGTGAATTGGGTGAAGAGGCGAACATTGTCGGTCAGGTCGTAGTCGATCTTGCCGAAGACTGCGTAACGGTCGAGGTCCGACTGCAGCGACGAGCCGTCGAAGCCGAAGTTCACCTGCTGCGAAGTGCCCGAGGCGTTGGAATTGACGATATAGGCGTCGTTGGTTTCCGGATCGCGGAAGTTCTGAACCTTCACGCCGGCCGTCGAGAAGATGGTCTGGTCGGTATTGAAGCCGATCTGGCCAGTGTAGAAGCCAGCGGCGTTGCCCGGCAGAGCGGGGGTGCCGTACTCGCCGACGAAGACACCGTTGACAGCCGAAAGCCGCGGCAGGTTCGCGCCGAACAGCACCGTGCCCTGCGGGATGGTCGACAGGCCCGGGGTCGAGGTGCGGAAGATGTAGTAGTCGCGAGAGGCCTGCAGGGCCCGGTCGCGATTGGTGTAGTCGACCGACAGGACGGCGCGGCCACGGCCTTCATTGAAGGCGCCGCCAAGGGTCGCCGAGATCTTGAAGGACTCGCCGTCGCCCTTTTCCGAGATGCCATATTGGCTGTCGACGACGAGACCTTCGAAGTTGCGCTTCAGGCGGAAGTTCACGACGCCGGCCGTGGCGTCCGAACCGTACGCCGTCGAGGCGCCGCCGGTGATGACTTCGACGTTCTCGATCAGCGCTTCAGGAATGGTGTTGAGGTCGACCGAGCCGTCCGGGTTCGACGGCTGCAGGCGGCGGCCGTCCATCAGGATCAGGGTCCGCTTGGCGCCGAGGCCGCGCAGCGAGGCGTACGATTGACCGCCGTTCAGGCCGGTCGAGGTCGAGCCGGTGTTACCCTGGCCGAACGAGCCCGAGAATTGCGGCATCTGCGACAGGGACTTTTCGACAGTCACCTGGCCGGTGTTCTGGATGGCTTCCTGGCCGACCGAAATGATGGGGCTGTTGGCCGC
Organism: Pseudomonadota bacterium; assembly: GCA_023445705.1. Taxonomy (GTDB): domain Bacteria; phylum Pseudomonadota; class Alphaproteobacteria; order Caulobacterales; family Caulobacteraceae; genus Phenylobacterium. The sequence continues at coordinate 4,674 of JAEXKM010000126.1, read as the reverse complement.
GTAGTCCTGACGGGCGATACGCGAACCCGTGACCACGACTTCTTCGACAGCGGCCGCCCCGTCAGCCGTCTGCGCCTGGGCTACGCCGGCCAGCAAGGCGCCATAGGCGACGCCGCCGACCATAAGCCACTTCAAAGACCTAGAATTCATCCAACCGCCCTGTTGTTTTTCACGACGCACCCCTCGCGCGTCCGGACCTCAAGACGCAGGCCCCCGACGGACCCACATGTCGTTTGTGAAATTTTCTTAAGGTGCGGGAGCGCCTATCTCGCGGGCGCCGAACAAGCGGCGCCAATCGCGACCCGGCGCCCACTGGACAGGCCGGCCGAGCTTCGCAGAATGCCCCCGCGCCGGCTTGGGCGCCTCGAAACGGATCGTTCAGCGTGCCCCTTGAAAGACAACCCGCCCAGCCGCCGCCCCTCACGGCGACGGCCGCCCAGGCGCTGGAACGTGGGCGACAGCTATTGCGGCTGGGTCGGGCGGCTGAGGCCGAACAGGCCTATCGCAGTGTGCTCGCAGGCGACCCCAAGAGCGTTCAGATCGCCGCCGCTCTGGCGCGGCTATTGACCGCAGGGGGTAGGCCGACCGAGGCCGAGGCGCTCCTGCGCCCGTTCGCCGAGCAGCCCGCAGTGTGGCCGGAGGTGCTGTCGGCTCGGGCCGCGGCGTTGAAGGCGATGGGGCGCAAAACCGAGTCCCTCGCCGACTATCAACTCGCCGCCCGCTTCAATCCGACAAGCGGAGTGGCCGCGCACAACGTCGCCTCGGGCCTGGGTGACGCCGGCCTGGATGAGGAAGCCGTCGCCGAGGCCGAGCGCGCCTTCGGCCTCGGGCTGGACGCCCCCGAAACCTGGCTCGTCTATGGCCGCGCCCTACAGGGTCTTCGCCGCTTCGAGGAGGCCGAACGCGCCTTGCGCGGCGCTCTGAGCCGCCGCCCGATCTATCCCGACGCCCTGCGGGACCTCTCGCAACTGATCTGGATGCGCACCGGCCAGGCCGAGGCCGCCCTGCAGCCCCTTGAGGCCGCGATCGCCGCGAGCGCCGGCCAGCCTGCAATGGCCTCCGCGATGGCCGGCCTGAAAGTCCGGGTGCTCAATCACATCGTCGGCGAAGACCAGGCCCTGGCCTTCGCCGAACGCGCCCTCCGCGATGCCCCAGGCGATCCGCGGCTGGCCCTCGAGGTGGCCGTTCTGTCCCTACGCCATGCCCCGGAGCGGAGCTGTGAACTCTGCGCCCAGGTCCTCGCCCGCAGCCCGCGCGACGCCTCGGCGCGACGCGCCATGGCCCATGCCCTACTGGCGATCGGAGACAATCGGCAAGCCGCCGGCATCGCCGAGGGCCTGCTCGCCGACGACCGCTTCGACCAGGAAGCCGCCGCCGCCCTGGCCACGGCCTGGCGGGCGGCGGGCGATGATCGCTATCGCCAGCTCTGGGACTATTCCAGCCTGGTCCGCGCCCAGACCATCGACACGCCGAAGGGATGGTCGACCCTCCCCGCCTATCTCGATGAACTGGCCGCAGCCCTGGTGGAGCTGCACGAATTGAAAGCCCATCCGCTCGACCAATCCCTGCGCGGAGGCACCCAGACCTCGCAGAACCTGTTGGTCTCGAAGCATCCGGCCATCGCCGCCTTCTTCGAGGCGATCCAGGGACCAATTCACGCCTATCGGGATGGCGTCGGTCACGGCGAAGACCTGTTCCGCGTGCGCAACCAGGGCGGCCACAAGGTGCACGGCGCGTGGTCGGTGCGGCTACAGCCGGGCGGCTTTCACGTCGACCATGTTCACCCACAAGGCTGGATCTCGTCGGCCTGCTATATCGGCGTGCCGCAGGCCATCGGATCGCACAGCGATCGCGCCGGCTGGCTACGGTTTGGCCAGCCTTCGATACCCACCCGGCCGGCCCTGGAGGCCGAGCACTTCATCAGGCCCGAACCGGGGCTTCTGGCGCTTTTCCCGTCGTACATGTGGCACGGCACCGTCCCCTTCGGAGGCGTCGAACCACGCATGACGGTCGCCTTCGATCTCGTTCCTGCGTGATCAATTTCAAAGTGAGGCTGGGCGCAGGCCCTGCGTCTTGATTAAAAGCCGGCCCAGGCGCGGCCTTCTCGCCGCCGCCCGTCCATGTGTGAGTTACCTATGAATCGTCGTTTCGCCTTGCTGATCGTCCTGTCCATGGTGCTGGGCATCGGCGTGGGGTGGGCCTGCAATCAGTTCCTCGACCCCGAACAGGCCAAGCAGGCGGCGAACGGCCTCTCGCTGGTCACCGACGTCTTCCTCCGTCTGATCAAGATGATCATCGCCCCGCTGGTGTTCACCACCCTGGTGGCGGGCATCGCTCATATGGAGGACGCGGCCGCGGTCGGCCGGATCGGCGCCAAGACCATGGGCTGGTTCATCTGCGCCTCGATCGTATCGCTGCTGGTCGGCCTGATGATGGTCCACCTGTTGCAGCCTGGCGCGGGTCTTCACATGGAGACCGCCGCGGCGGCCGGCGCAGCCCCCACCGCGACCACCGAAGCTTTCACCCTGAAGGGCTTCATCACCCACCTGGTGCCGACCTCCATCGTCGACGCTATGGCCAAGAACGAGATCCTCCAGATCGTTGTCTTTTCGCTCTTCGTCGGCACCGCCGTCGCGGCGATCGACGACAAGGCCCCTGCCGTCATGCACGTCGTCGAGCAGGGCGCGCAGATCATGCTGAAGGTGACCGAGTTCGTGATGAAGCTGGCGCCGCTCGCCATCTTCGCGGCGCTCGCCTCCACCATCGCGACCCAAGGCCTGGCCATGCTGGCCGTCTACGGCAAGTTCGTGCTGGGCTTCTACGCCACCATGGGCGTGCTCTGGGGACTGCTGTTCATCGCGGGCTTCCTGGTCATCGGCAAACGCGTGCTGCCGCTGTTCGGCGTGATCCGCACCCCGGCGCTGCTGGCCTTTTCGACCGCCAGTTCTGAGGCCGCCTACCCGCGCATCCTCGACGCCCTGCCCAAGGTCGGCGTCCGTCGCCGCATCGTCTCGTTCGTGCTGCCGCTGGGCTACTCGTTCAATCTCGACGGGTCGATGCTCTACTGCACCTTCGCGACCATCTTCATCACCCAGGCCCACGGCGTGAACCTGACGATCCAGCAGCAGATCTTCATGCTGCTGCTGCTCATGGTCACCTCGAAAGGCATCGCTGGCGTGCCTCGCGCCTCGCTCGTGGTGATCATGGCCACCCTCACCTACTTCGGCCTGCCGGAAGCCTGGATCGCCCTGGTCCTGGGCGTCGACCATCTGCTCGACATGGGCCGATCGGCGACCAACGTCGTGGGCAACTCGGTCGCGGCGGCCGTCGTCGCCAAGTGGGAAGGCGAACTGGAGGACATCCCCGACAGCGAAGGCGGCGAGCCCGCCAAGGCGACCGTCTAACCCACCAGACCGCGCAGGAACGAGACCGTCTCGATCAGCGCGAAGAACATGGCGCCGGTCACTACCATGTCGAAAGCCCGCCGCAGCCAGATCAGCAGGCTGTGGCGGCGCGGGATCTGAGCGACCGGCTCGGCGAAGGTGAAGCGCATTGTGTCCTCCGACGGGACAAGATTCTCCGTCGGAGACCGCCGTCGGCAAACGCCGCGCCACAGGCGTCAGGCCGCCAGCACCGTCCAGCACCACAAGCCCGCGCAGGCGAGCAGCAAGGTCCAGAGGAAGACGCGGAGCACGTCCCAGCCGTTCGGCGGCGGCTTCCGTTGCGTGGGTTCCTCATAATTGATCGCGAAACGCGTCATGCTTTCGGAAATAACAACGTTCCCTAAAAAGCCTGTAAACAGCTTTGGTTAGCTGCCGGAGAGTCGGGTTCATGCGTTCAGGATCGTGTCTGTGCCGCGCCGTTCGGTTCGAGTTGGACGGCGACCTGCCGCCGATTCAGTTCTGCCACTGCGGCGATTGCCGAAAGGCGCAGGGAAGCGCCTTCGCTTCGAACATCCCCGTCCAGGAGAGCGCTTTTCGCCTCATCAGCGGCGAATCCGATCTGCAGGCTTACGAATCCTCTCCCGGCAAGCAGCGCGTCTTCTGCCGTCGCTGTGGGTCGCCGATCTTCAGCCGCCATGTCTCCAAGCCAGGCGTCCTGCGTCTGCGGGCCGGAACGCTGGACGCTCCGACCGGGGCCGACCCCGGCTTCCACTTCCACGTGGCCTCCAAGGCCGACTGGTGGGCGATCACCGACGATCTGCCGCAATACCCCGCCGAGCGGCCGGCGGACTAGGCCTTCAACGGCGCGGCGGTGATCTCCAGCGGCTCGCCCGGATAACGGCCCATCGCGACTTCGCCGATCAGCTCGTAAAATCGGTCGGGATAGATGCGCTCGGCGGCAACCGCGATCTCCTCCAGGCTCCACCAGCGGATATCGTCCACGAGATCGTTCTCGTGGGCTTCCCAACCGGCGCGGGAAGGCTCGCCGCCCACGCACCGCGCGACGATGTAGCTTTCCTTGAAGATCACGCGCTCGCCGCTGGCCAGCACGCCTTCCCCCTCCCGCCGCCAAACCACCGGCCCCAGCACCACGTCGGTGAAGCCGGTCTCCTCGGTCACCTCGCGCAGGGCCGCCTGGGCGAGGCTCTCCCCCGGTTCAACCCCGCCGCCGACGGTGAACCACGCGGCCGTATGCGCCGGCCGGTGCGGCAGGCGTCCCTTCATGAGCAGG
>JAEXKM010000082.1 GCA_023445705.1 Pseudomonadota bacterium | reverse complement strand
CCGGCGACCTCTTCGGGACGGGCACGATCTCCACGCCGGACGATAGCGGCCTCGGCAGCCTGCTCGAACTGACCCGTGGCGGCGCGCGGCCGATCGCCTTGCCCGGCGGCGAGACCCGGACCTTCCTTCAGGACGGGGATGAGCTCTCCCTCGCCGGCCATGCGGTGGCGCAGGGCTACGTCGCCATCGGTTTCGGCCCCTGCAGCGGGATCGTCCAGGGTTGACCGACGAGGCGCCTCAGCTTCCCGCACGGCTGTTCGCCACGCCTGCCGGCGTCCGGCTCGGGCCGCTCGAGCTGATCGCCGACGGGGCGGCGCGGAACTTCGTGCTGCAGATCGGCGAGGCCCGCTTCCACGGCTTTGCGGTCCGCCGGGGCGAGGATGTTCACGGCTATGTGGACCGTTGCCCGCACGCCGGCCTGCCGCTCGCCCGGCAACTCGACGCCTATCTTGCGCCGGGCGGCGACCTGATCGCCTGTTCGTGGCACGGCGCGTTGTTCGACATCGCGACCGGCGCCTGCGTGGGCGGCCCCTGCGCGGGTCAGGCGCTCCGCCCCTGGCCGCTCGCCGTTGAGGACGGCGTCATCAAGACGGCTTGAGCGCGCCCTTCCAGGACGCCTCATCGTCGTTCTCCGTCTGGACCCCGCACGAGCGCTCGGGCTAGGTCATCGCAACCATAAGACGGAGAACGCCATGAGCCATTTCGAGACCCGCGCGATCCACGCGGGCGCAGCGCCCGACCCGACCACCAAGGCCCGGGTCACGCCGATCTATCAGAGCACGTCCTTCGTCTTCGATGACGCGGACCACGCCTCGGCGCTGTTCAACCTCGAGGCGCCCGGCAACATCTACAGCCGCCTGGGAAACCCGACCAACAGCGTCCTTGAAGCCCGGGTCGCCGATCTCGAAGGCGGCGTCGCCGCCCTGTCCGTGGGCAGCGGCCATGCGGCCCAGTTCCTCGCCTTCCACTCGCTGATGGAGCCCGGCTGCAACATCGTGGCCTCGCGCAAGCTCTATGGCGGCTCGATCAACCAGCTCGGCCAGTCCTTCAAGCGCATGGGGTGGGAGACGATCTTCATCGACAGCGATGATCCGGCCGCCTTCGCCGCGGCGATCAACGACAAGACGCGGGCGGTCTTCGTCGAGTCCATCGCCAATCCGGGCGGGGTGATCACCGACACCGCCGGCATCGCCGAGGCCGCGCACGCTGGCGGCGTGCCGCTCATCGTCGACAACACCCTGGCCACGCCCTACCTCTGCCGGCCGTTCGAACATGGCGCGGACATCATCGTCCACTCCCTGACGAAGTTCCTGGGCGGCCACGGCAATTCGCTCGGCGGGGCCATCGTCGACTCCGGTCGTTTCGACTGGGCCGCCAGCGACAAGTTCGGCTACCTGTCGCGTCCCAACCCCAGCTACCACGGCAAGGTGTTCACCGAGGCCTTCGGCCCGGCCGCCTTCATCGTCGCCTGCCGCGCGCTCGGCCTGCGAGATCTTGGTCCGGCGCTCTCGCCGTTCAACGCCTTCATGATCCTGACCGGCATCGAGACCCTGCCTCTGCGGATGCAGCGTCACGCCGACAACGCCCTGGCCGTCGCCAAGTGGCTCGCGGCCAATCCCAAGGTGGCCTGGGTCTCGCACGCCGGTCTGCCGACCAGCCCCTATCACGAGCTCGCCAAGCGCTACACGCCGCGGGGCGCGGGCTCGGTCTTCACCTTCGGGCTCAAGGGCGGTTACGAGGCGGGCGTGAAGCTGGTTGGCGGCGTGAAGCTGTTCTCCCACCTGGCCAATCTCGGCGACACCCGCAGCCTGATCATCCACCCGGCCTCCACCACCCACCGCCAGTTGGACGAAGCTGACCAGATCACGGCTGGCGCCGGCCCGGACGTCATCCGGCTCTCTATCGGCATCGAGAACGTCGACGACATCATCGCCGACCTCGAACAGGCCTTCGCCGCGATTTAACCTGCTTGGAGAGGGGGCGCTGCACCGCGCCTCCTCGTTCCGCAGGGCAGTGGAGGGGAAGGCGCCCGTGCTTCGAGTTCGCGAGTTCTCCGCAACCGGCTACCGCTCCTTGCGCCGGATCTCCTGTCCCGTCTCGGATCTCGACGTCTTCGTCGGCGCCAACGGGGTCGGCAAGACCAATCTCTATCGCGCCCTCGAACTCATCCGCGCCGCGGCCGCCAACGACCTGGGGCGGGAGTTGGCGCAGGAAGGCATGGCCTCGGCCTTCTGGGCGGGCCAGCGTCGCTCGGGCCCTGCACGGATCGTGCTGGAGGTTTCCCTCGCCGAAGCGGTGGGCCGCGGCGCCTACCGCTATCACGTCGAGGTCGGCTTTCCCCCTCGCGAGGCCGCGCCGGCCTTCGAGCTGGAGCCGCAGATCAAGGAAGAGTGGCTCTCCTACGACTCCGGCGACCGCGAGGTGCGGCTCATCGACCGCCGCGGGCCTTCCGTCATGGCGCGGGGGGAGGACGGGCGGCCGGCCGAGGTGGATATCGACCTGCTCAGCTCGGAAACCGTGCTGGGGCGCCTGGAAGAACCGGGCCGCTACCCCGCCCTCGATCGCGTGCGGCGGACGCTGCTGGAATGGCGGTTCTATCACGACCTGCGGACCGATCCCGGTTCGCCGCTCCGCCAGCCCTGTCCGGCGGTCGCCACGCCGACCCTGGCCTCGGACGGTTCGAACCTCGCCGCCGTGTTCGCGACCCTGGCGCACATCCGGGGCGACACCCTCGACCTGGACGCTGCGGTGGCCCAGGCCTTTCCCGGCGGGCGGCTGGTCATCCCAAGCCCTGGGCGCACCGCCAGTTTCGGCATGACCTTCGCGGAATTTCCCCAGCGCGTGTTCGAGCCGGAGGAGCTTTCCGACGGCACCCTGCGGTTTCTCGGCCTCGCGGGCGCGCTGCTGGCCTATCGGCTGCCGCCGTTCATCGCCCTCAATGAGCCTGAGGCGAGCCTGCATCCCGACCTCATGAAACAGCTGGCGCGTCTCATCGCTGCGGCAGCGTCACGGTCGCAGATATGGCTGGTGACCCATTCGCAAACGCTCGCCGACGCCATCGCGGAGATGGGCGCCGGCGAGGTTCGCACCGTCCGCAAGGAGCGGGGCGCAACGTCGGTTGACGGCTAGGGCTGCTCG
>JAEXKM010000459.1 GCA_023445705.1 Pseudomonadota bacterium | reverse complement strand
TCGAGGATGTGGCCATAGCCGCTATCGTCGACCTCGATACGGTCGGCCTTGGCGGTGACGATAAAGGGTCCGCCGGGCGCCTCGATGGTTCGCTGGCCCGAGAGCTCGACATGGATGGCCCGGCCGTCGGCGCGGCGGCGGGCTTCCAGGTCGGCGACCCAGAGGGCGGCTTCGCGGGCGAGGGCGGCCTCTCGCGCCAGCGCCTCGCGCGGCATGCCGGCGGCCTCCAGCTCGGCCACGTAGAGGCCCTCGAAGATTTCGGCGGTGTCCGGGGGCAGCTCGTGCGGGTAAGCCAGGGCGAACCTTTCGAAGGCGGCGTGGATGGCGGTGCCGCGGGCGCGGGCCTCAACCGCCTCGTCGGGGCGCTCCAGCGGATAGAGCCGCAGGATGTCGCGGGCCCAGACGGCGTAGGGATCGCGGGTCAGGGCCTCGATGCGCGTCACCGCCATCTTCCGCGGACGGTCTTCCAGCGGCGGCGAAGGGGCCGGACGTTTGGCGGGCGCGTAGACCGTGGCGGCGTCGAGGCCGCGGGCCCAGTCCAAGAGATCGGGACGGCCGGGCAGGGCGACGCCGGCGCCGCGGGCCAGGGTCTCGAGCCGCCAAAGCCAGCGTGACTTCACCGCCGGCGCGCCCTCGCGGCGTTCGGAATGCAGCAGGATCACTTCGGGCGCGCAGGCGGCCTGGGCGAAGTCGTGGGCCGCCAGGCCGATGCGCCGCTCGGGCGGGGGCAGGCCCAGGCGTTCGCGCATGGGGCGCGAGAGGAAGGGGTCGAGCGGCGCGCCCTGAGGCCAGACGCCTTCCTCCAGGCCTGCGACCACCAGGCGGTCGGCGCGGGTGAGGCGCGCCTCGATGGCGCCCAGGATGCGCAGGCGCGGATGGGTCGCTCCGCCGGTGCGCACCGTCTCGCCGCTGGTCAGGCGCGAGAGCAGGTCGGCGAAGCCACGGGGGGTGACCTCCGGCAGGCCGTCGGACTCTTCCATCAGCCCGGCCAGCAGGCGGCCCAGCGCCTCGCCGCCGTGGCCGGCCCAGAGGCCGCCGAGGTCGCCGCTCTCGTCAGCGGCGAGGGCTTCCAGGCTTTCGGCCAGGCGCCGCGCGACCGCGCCGGGCGGCAGGCGCTCTGCCTCGAAGGTCAGGCGCGAGAGCACGCTCTTGAGGACGGCGACGAGGGCAAGGGCCTCGTTTGCCTGCTTGGTCGCCAGATGGCTCTCCAGCGCCTGCCACGTCGTGCGCTTGGGCCCCCGCAGGCCGAGCAGTTCGAGCTGGGTCCGCTGCGCGTGCAGGATGGCGGGCGGCAGGGCGAGCCGAACCAGCGGATGCTTGAGGATGGCCAGCAGCCCGACCGGATCGAGCGGGTCGATCGCCGCCCGAGCCAGCAGGCCGGCCAGCACCCCGCTCGGGCAGCCCGACAGCGAGAGGCCGGCCGAGGAGTCTGGAATGACGCCCCAGCGGGCGAGCTTGGCCGAGACCCGCCGCGCGAGAACCTGGTCGGGCGCCACCAGGGCGGCGGTGCGGCCGGGCTGTTCGAGCGTTTCGCGCAGCAGCAGCGCAGCGACCGTCGCGGCCTCTTCCTCGGCGCGGGCGCTGACCACGCTGAGGCCTGAGAGGCCCTCGGCTATGGCGTCGACCCCGTCCTTGGCGCCTTCGCGGCGCAGGTTCTCGATCACCGACAGCCAGTCGGCGGTGCGTTCGGCCGGACGGAGGGCCTCGTTGATGACCCGGCGGCGCCAGCGGCCCCGGGAATCCAGGGTGAAGGAAGCGGGCCAGTCCATGACCTCGCGGCGATCGACGCCGGCGCGGGCGAGCAGCCGGCGCATGGCGCCCTGCGGATGCTGCTCGCCGACCTCGACCCAGGCGGCTTCAGCGAGGCTTTCGTCCAGGCCGGGCAGCACCACCGCGCCTTGGGGAGCGGCCGCGACCACCCGCAGCAGGTCGGCGGTGGCGGGCGCGGTGCCTGTGGAGCCGGCCGCGATCAGCACGCCCTGCGGCGGTCGGTCGGTCCAGGCCTCGGCCAACCGGCGCAGCAGGGCGACACGGCGCTGGGAAACGTCGGCGAGGCCGAGTTCGGCCAGGCGCGCCGGCCAGGCGATCTGGGCCATTTCGAGGAACTGGCGGCTGATGCGCCAGTGCTCGGCGAGGTCGGCGTCCACGAGGTCGGCGAGGCCGGCGCCGCTGACCTCCTCGATCTGCAGGCTGTCGAGGAAGCCGCCCAGGGCGTCGGCCAGTTCGAGCGCGGCCGAGGCGTCGAGGTCGCGGCCGAGCTCGGCCTCGTGCGCCTTGACCAGGCGCGCGAGTTCGAAGCGTCGGCGCAGGGGCGTGATGGCGGCCGGCAGCTCGACCGTCAGGTCGCCGGGCTCGAAGGGCGGTTCGCCCTCGTCGAGATCGCCTAGGGGACGGATCTGCGGGGGCAGCACGGCCTTGCCGCCGCCCGCGGCGATGAAGGCGTCGGCCAGGGCCCGGGCGCCGCGCCGGGTCGGGGTCAGGATGATCGCCTGCGACAGGGCGTCGGGACCGAGCGGCGTCAGCGCGTCATAGAGGCCGGCGGCCAGGTCCTGCACGAACGGCCGGTGGGCGGGGATGTTGAACCATCGCGGGGCGGGACGGGCGAAGAGGTTCATGGGAATTCAAGATCCGCCCCCCCTGGGGGAGGTGGATCGATGCGTAGCATCGAGACGGAGGGGGACCGCTCCGCCGCGCTGGAGTCAAAGTCCCCCTCAGTCAGCCATGCGGCTGACAGCTCCCCCAGCGGGGGAGCATCTGGGGGAAGCAGGTTCACCGCAGCCCAGCCTCGGCCTCGGCGATGGCTGCGGGGTCGCCGACCTGCATCCAGAGGCCGTCGAGCACGAGGCCGCGCAGGCGCTTCTGCTCGGCGGCCGCGAACCAGATGTCGCGTAGGCTGAAGGCGTCCCGCGGATCGGCGTAGACCAGGGTCGGGTCGATGATTTCGATCCCGAAGGCGTGCAGCGGGGCCTCGGGCGCGTCGCCGCGGCGGGTCAGCCAGCCATCCTCATCCTGCGAAAAGTCGCCTGGGGTGTCGAAGCCAAGGGTGCGCGCCTTGGGGATCACCACGACGCAGGCGTCCATGGCTTGCGGGTCCCAGGTGCGCATGAGGGCGGAGAGAGGCGGCTCGCCGGGAGCCTTCCAGACATAGTCGCTGTTGCAGACGAAGATCGGGTCTTCGCCGAGCAATGGGCGTGCGTGTTTGATGCCGCCGCCGGTTTCCAGAAGCTTGGCGCGCTCGTCGGAGATCTGAATCTCGACGTCCGCGCGCCCACGGACATGGGCCTCCATCTGGTCGGCGAAGGCGTGGACGTTGACGACGATCTTCTCGACGCCGGCCGCGACGAGGGGATCGATGACGTAGTCGATGAGGGGCTTGCCGGCGACCTGCACCAGCGCCTTGGGCATGGTGTTGGTCAGCGGTCGCATGCGGGTCCCGAGGCCCGCGGCCATCACCATCGCCGTCTTGATCTGGTTCATCGGCGGGCCTCGGCGGGGACGTGGCGGTCGAACCAGGCCTTGAGGCCGGTCATGGCCGGGTCCTGGAGGTTGCGTTCCAGATAGCGCCAGGTGCGCGGCATGAAGGCTTCGTACTGGCGACGCCCGAGCAGGGCCTGGCGCGCGAAGACACGGCCGAGGATGCGGGCGGCGTTGGAAGCCGCCAGCGCCCGGTAGTCGGCCACGAAGGCTTCAGGGTCGAGGCTGGTCCGCGCGGCCAGGAAGCGGTCCAGCATGGCGCTTTCCAGCTCGGGCGACACGTCGCGGCGAGCGTCCTGCAGCAGGTGGGTCAGGTCCCAGGCCGGGTGGGCGCGCAGGGCGTCCTGGAAGTCCAGCAGCCCGACGCGGGCCGCGCCCTGGCGCTCCGGCAGCCAGAGGAGGTTCTGGGCGTGATAGTCGCGATGGGTGAAGACGTTGGCCCCGGCCTCGCCGCGCACCCAGACGGGCGCCCAGAGCTCGTCCCACTCGGCGGTCGCCTCCGGCGAAAAGGGGGCGAGGCCCGAGAACTTGGGCCACCATTCGAGGAAGGTGTCCGCGCCGATCTTCAGGGCGAGGGTGTCGTAGGAGAGCAGGGGCCAGACCGCATCTCCGGCGACCAGCACTTCGGGCGGAGTGGCGGCCTGGAGCTGGACCTGAACGTCCACGGCGGCCTCATAGAGCGGGCGCTCGGCCTCGCCCTCGGCGATCAGGGTGGCGTAGAGGCCATCGCCGAGGTCTTCGAGCACGGCGAGGCCCGCCTCGATGTCATGGGCGATGATCTTCGGGGCCGAGAGGCCGTGCTCGCGCAGGTAGGCGGCCGTGGCCACGAAGGCGGCGACCGAGCCGGCGGCCAGGCGGGCGGCGGCGTTGTAACCCATGGCCACACGCTCGGCCTGGGTGGCGCCGGGCGGGCAGACGGCGCTCTCGGCCGCCGGCGGCTGGTCCATGAAGATGACCCGCGTCCCATCGGCGAGATGGAGGCGCTCGTAGCGGCGGGTGGAGGCGTCGCCGGCCAGCAGTTCGCGCCGCGCCGTGTCGAGACCGGCGGCCTTCAGGAAATCGGCCTTGCGGCCTTCACGATCCGAACTCAATCCCACGTCCTTCCCAGGCCCCGGCCGGGATCAGCCGCGCGCGGCGCGCTTCCCTGCCGTCCGGCGATTCATCGGGGACGATCTCTACATCAAGTCGGTCCGGGGGAAGATGGCCCTGCAGGCGTTCGGGCCATTCGATGACCGCCGCGCCCTCGTCGAGCGCCTCGTCCAGCCCGATCTCGTAGGCCTCGTCGGGGGACGACAGGCGGTAGAGGTCGAAATGCGCGACCTTCAGCCGCTCGCCGTCATAGAACTGGACGATGGTGAAGGTCGGGCTGGGCACGTCCTCGGTCGGCGTGGTGAGGGCGCGGACCAAAGCGCGGGCCAGGGTGGACTTCCCCGCGCCCAGCGGGCCGGTGAGACAGACAGCCTCGCCCGGCCTCAGTTCCGCGGCGATGGCCGCGCCCAGGCGGGCGGTGGCGGCCTCGTCGTCCAGGCGGAACTCGCCCTCGGCAGGGGTGATGATCATGCGAAGGCCTGGTCGGGATGGGCGGGCAGGACCTGCTCGACATAGGCCTTGAGCGCCAGGGTGGCGACGCCGGCGTCGGCGTCCAGCGCCTCTGGCGCGACCGGCTGGCCGACGATCAGCGAGAACTGCCGCCCCCGCTTGTTCAGGAGCTCGTGGAAGAGGGTGATGTCCCGCAGCTCCTTGGAGAAGCGGTTGAAGAAGTGGAAGAGGCTCGACCACGGCCCGGCCAGGTGCATCGGGACCAGGGTCGCCTCGTACTTGCGGGCGATGGAGATGGCGCTGGCCATCCACTCCGGGTCGGCCAGCACGCCGTCCTCGCCATGGCGGGCGATGCGGCCGGCGGGGAAGATCATCAGGGCGCGCTCGGCCTCCATGGCCTGACGGGTGAGCTGCAGGGTCAGGCGTGTGCGTTCGCGGGTGCGCTTTTCCTCGACCCACTCGACCGGGATCAAAATCTCGTCGAAGCGGGGGGCGACCCGATGGGCGTCGGAATTGGCGTAGAAGCAGATGTCCGGCCGCACGCCCTTGAGCGCGTCGTAAACGGCGATGCCGTCGCCGATGCCGGTCGGGTGGTTGCAGATCAGGATCGTGCGGCCCTGGCGCGGAATTCGCTCCAGGCCGTAGGTCTCGACCTTGAGGCTCAGGAGATCGGAAATGTGGTCCAGGGCCGCGCTTCCGGGCAGGGGCGCGATGGTGTCGGCCATGGCGCGGGCCTTGCGGTAGTCCAGAACCCGATAGAGCGGCGGCCGCACGAGCGGCCAGAGCGGGCTGCCCGACAGCTTCGGCGCCCGCTCGGCGATCAGCACGTCGATGATGTGGTCGTGATAGGCCTTGCGGGCAGGCAAGGCGGACGCGGTCGGTGCGAGGCTCGTCATCGGACGGCCAGAATGCGACGGCGGTGGGCGGTGGGGCAAGCGGATCAGCGTCTCCGCTCGACATCTCACCAACGCCGGTGTCATCCCGGTTTCGGCCGGCGGCCGAAGACCGGGACCCATAAGCGCCGATCAGCAGGATGCAGCCGGTCGCGGCAAGCCTTCGATCGCCAGCGCGTATGGGTCCCGGCCTTCCGCTTCGCTCCAGCCGGGATGACACCGCGGGGAAGGACGCCTTTGCTGACGTGGCGTCAGGCCTACCCAGGGGGCTTGCATAGGCCTAGGGTTCGGCATGCGCGACATTCAGCATTTCATCGGTGGTGTGGCTGTTCCGGGCTCGTCAGGCCGGATCGGCGATGTTTTCGACCCCAATACGGGCGAAGTGCAGGCAAAAGTCGCCTTGGCGAGCGTCGGGGAGCTGGATGCGGCGGTCCAGGCGGCGCTGAAGGCGCAAGCGGCCTGGGCGGGGACCAATCCGCAGCGGCGGGCGCGGGTGATGTTCGAGTTCAAGCGCCTGGTCGAAGCGCGCATGGACGAACTGGCCGCGCTGCTGTCCTCCGAACACGGAAAGGTCCTCGCCGATTCCAAGGGCGACATCCAGCGGGGGCTGGAGGTGATCGAGTTCGCCTGCGGCATCCCCCATGCGTTGAAGGGCGAGTACACCGAGGGCGCAGGCCCCGGCATCGACGTCTATTCCATGCGCCAGCCCCTGGGCGTCGCGGCCGGGATCACCCCGTTCAACTTCCCAGCGATGATCCCGATGTGGATGTTCGGGATCGCGGTCGCGGTGGGCAACACCTTCATCCTGAAGCCTTCGGAGAAGGACCCGTCCGTGCCGGTCCGGCTGGCCGAGCTGTTCATGGAGGCCGGGGCCAATCTCGGCATGGACCTGGCCGGCGTCCTGAACGTCGTGCACGGGGACAAGGTGGCGGTGGACGCGATCCTGGAGCATCCGGCGATCGCCGCGGTCAGCTTCGTCGGCTCCTCGGACATCGCCCACTACGTCTATCGGACCGGAACGGCGAACGGTAAGCGGGTCCAGGCGATGGGCGGGGCCAAGAACCACGGGGTCGTCATGCCCGACGCGGATCTCGACCAGACGGTGAAGGATCTGGTCGGAGCGGCCTATGGCTCGGCGGGCGAGCGCTGCATGGCCCTGCCGGTGACCGTGCCCGTGGGCGCCAAGACCGCCGAAGCGCTGCGCGAGCGGCTGCTGGCCGAGATCGAAACGCTGAAGGTCGGGGTCTCCACCGACGCGGCGGCGCAGTACGGCCCGGTGGTCAGCGCCGCCCACCGGCAGAAGATCGCCGACTACATCCAGCTAGGGGTCGACGAGGGCGCCGAGCTGGTGGTCGACGGGCGCGGCTTTGCGCTCCAGGGCTTCGAGAAGGGCTTCTTCATCGGGCCCTCGCTGTTCGACCACGTGAAGCCGGCCATGCGGACCTACCAGGAGGAGATCTTCGGGCCGGTGCTGCAGATGGTGCGCGCCGAGAGCTTCGAGGAGGCGCTGGCCCTGCCCAGCCAGCACCAGTATGGCAACGGCGTGGCGATCTTCACCCGCAACGGCCGCGCCGCCAGGGAATTCGCGGCCCGGGTCAATGTCGGCATGGTGGGGATCAACGTGCCGATCCCGGTGCCGGTGGCCTATCACACCTTCGGCGGCTGGAAGCGCAGCGCCTTCGGCGACGTGAACCAGCACGGCCTGGAAGGGGTGAAGTTCTATACGAAGATCAAGACCGTGACGGCGCGCTGGCCGGAGGGCGACGCGCATGCGGACTCGGCCTTCGTGATTCCCACCATGCGTTGAAGATCCTAGTCTCGCTGGCGAGTCTTCACGCGGGGTCGAGATGAAGAAGTTCCAGGTTTGGGCGATCCTTGGGCTGGTCGTCGCGTTGGCCGCGGTGGGCGGCTACGCCTACTGGAACGCCGAGCTGCGTTGGCGGCCCAAGACCATCACCAAGCACCAGGCCGAGATCGCCAGGATCCTCGAGACTTCCGGCTGGGTCTCGCCCGGCAAGACGGGGCCGAAGCTCTACATGGTCTCGTTCCGGACCTGTCCGGACTGCATCCGGTTCAAGGCCGAGGAATTCCCGCTGCTGCACGCGGCCGGGGTCGACACGCGGGTGATCGAGATCGCACGCCGCGACCTGAACGGCGTCGCCAAGTCCACGCCAGCCGAGCGTGCGACGGTGGCCGAGCTGTGGCTGGGCCGCTCGTGGGCGCTGATGGAGCAGTGGGAAGATGTCCCCGCCGAAGCCTGGACTGCGCCGGGAATCCAGCCCGCCGACGGCGACATGGCGCGCACCGCCGTGGTCGAGGCCGGCCGCAAACTGGTGGACGACCTGCGGCCGCTGTTGAAGGCCAACGGGATCAATTTCGCCTACCCGACCCTGATCTGGTGGACCAAGGACGGGAAGATGCGCGGGTGCGCATGCGAGAAGCGCGAAACCTACCGCTTCGTGCGCCAGGAACTCGGGGCGAGCGGTCAGCCGTAGGGCTTGCCCGAGACGATCTGCTTGTTGCGCTGGCGGGTCTTGGGGCCTTGGAGGCGCTCGGCGTCAACCTTTACCGAGCGGCTGGCGTGAGTCTGGCCGTGCACGGCCTCGGGATCGGGCTCGCCCCAGTCGAGCTGGGCGTTGTCGCCATCCTCGAACGCGTTGAGATCGACATTGGCCGGCGCGCCCGCATCGAAGGATCTCGGCTCTTCCTCCCGCGGGGCGTCATCCGCGCCTTGCCGGCGGGGAGAGTTGGCCTCGTGCGAGTCGCGTCGCGAAGTGCCAGGCATGTTGGTCTCCTCATCCATCCAAAGACCAAACCCCTTATCGGCGGAGGCTGTTCCACCCTTGAGGCCGGGCGCGCGGCGAGCTAGGCGATGGGGCCATGCCCTCCCCCCTGCAATCCGCATACGACGCCAAGCTGGCGAGCGGTGAGATCCGTCCCGATTCGGTCCAGGCTGCGGCTCTCGTCCCGCTGGTGCGGCTGGAGGGCGACCTGGCCCGCGCCGAGCCCAGCGGCTTCACCTCGTTCTTCAGGAAGCCGGAGAGCCAGAAGGGCGTCTATCTGATCGGACCGGTGGGGCGCGGGAAGTCCATGCTGATGGACCTCTTCTTCGCCAACGCCCCCGTGGCCAAGAAGCGGCGGGTGCACTTCCACGTCTTCATGGGCGAGGTGCATCGGCTGATCGACGCCTGGCGCCGGGGCGATGCGGCGGCGCGCAAGGCCAGGTTCGGCCAGGCCAAGGGCGACGATCCGATCGCGCCGGTGGCCGATGTGGTGGCCGGCGAGGCGCGGCTGCTGTGCTTCGACGAGTTCCAGGTCACCGATATCGCCGACGCCATGATCCTGGGCCGGCTGTTCGAGGCGCTGTTCGCGCGCGGCGTGACCCTGGTGGCCACGTCCAATCGGATGCCGGACGAACTCTACAAGAACGGCATCAATCGCCAGCTCTTCCTGCCGTTCGTCGAGTTGCTGAAGAGCAAGGTCGAGGTCGTGGTGGTGGCAGGGCAGCACGACTATCGCCTCGATCGGTTGCGTGCGGCCGGATCGTGGTTCTCGCCCATCGACCCGGACAACGAGCGCAGCTTCCGCGCGCTCTGGGCGGACATGCTGAACGGCGAGGCCGAGACCGGGGAGACGCTGGAGGTGCTGGGCCGCAAGATCCACCTGCCGCACGCCGCCGGCGGGATGCTGCGGGCGAGCTTCGCCAGCCTCTGCTCGGTGGCCCTCGGCCCCAACGACTATGTCGCCATCGCCGAGCGCTTCCATACGATCTTCATCGAGGACGTGCCGAAGCTGAGCGCCAACCGGCGCGAAGAGGCGCGGCGCTTCGTCATTTTGGTGGACGCCCTCTACGAGGCGCACGCCCGGACGGTGCTGCTGGCCGAGGCTGAGCCGACCTTGCTGTATCCAGAGGGCGACGGCGCCTTCGAGTTCGAGCGCACCGCCTCACGCCTGCAGGAAATGCGCTCGGCCGACTGGCTGGACGAAAAGGCCTAGAAAGCCTAGGCCGCCCTCAAGCTCTCGACCAATTCCCGGGCGTAGGGTGCGAGTTGGTCGAGGCCGCGGACGCAGATGGTGAGCTCGCGCTGGGCCCAGTCGTCGGTCAGGTCGACGATCCCTAGGGCCATGGTCCGGGCTGCGCGCCGGGCGGTGGTCTCGGGTACGATCCCGACCCCGACCCCGCACTCGACCAGCCGGCAGACGGCGTCGAAGCTGCGAAGCTGGACGCGAAGGCGCAGGGGGCGGCCCTCGCGCGCGGCCTTGGCCGACAGGAACCGCTGCAGCGAACTGGCGCGATCCAGGCCCACCAGATCGCAGCCGAGAACGTCGGCGAAGGTCATCGACTCCCGCTGCGCCAAGGGGTGGATGGCGCTGGTCACCACGACGAAGCGGTCGGAGCGGAAGGGGAAGGTCTCCAGGCTGGCCATGTCGACCGTGCCGGCGACGATCCCGATGTCGCCGACCCCTTCGGCGACCAGGCCGACGATCTCGTCGGATAGGCGCTCTTCCAGATTGATGCTGACGTGGGGATGCTCGGCCAGGAACCGGCTGAGGGCCTCGGGCAGGAATTCGGTCAGGGCGTTGGTGTTGGCCAGCAGCCGCACCTCGCCGGAGAGGCCGCCGGCATAGGCGCCGAGATCCTCGCGCAGGCGGGCGGTCTGCGAAAGGATCGTCCGGGCATGCTTCAGAAGGGTTCGGCCGGCGGGGGTCGGGGTCACCCCCTGGCGTGAGCGCTCCAGCAGCGGCGCGCCCAGGGCCTCTTCCATATTGCGTATGCGGGTGGAGGCGGCGGCCAGAGCCAGGGCGCAGCGCTCGGCGCCCTTGGTGATGGAGCCGGCGTCCGTCACTTCGCAGAACAGGCGCAGGTCAGTCAGATCAAAACGCATCCTTCGTCTCCCGCGAAGGATGCTTACGGGAAAGACGCATTGCATCAAAAGAAAAAGCGAAGGAACTTCGGCGCTGGCGAAGGGGAAGGTCGCAGGTTCTTCAATGGGCTTGGACTGCGTCTTCGTTGACACCCGAAGGCGTCGGCTTAAAAGCGGGCCGCTCCTTCCAGACCGGAACGCCCATGACCTTTACACCACGCGAACGCCCGCTCTCGCCGCACACGACCATATGGCGCTGGCACGTGACCATGGCCACGTCGATCCTGCACCGGGTCACCGGCTGCGCCCTGTACGGCGGCGGCCTGATCCTGGCGCTGTGGGCGGTGGCGCTGGCTTCCGGACCCGAGGCCTATGCGACCTTCAAGGCCGTGTTGGGCTCGTTCCCAGGCAAGATCGTCATGTTCGGCCTGACCCTGTCGGTGTTCTACCACCTGGCCAAGGGCGTCCAGCATCTGATCTGGGACATGGGTCACGGCTACAAGGTGCAGACCGCCAATATGGGCGCGATCATCTGCATCGCCTTTTCCATCGCCGCCACCATCGTGGTGTGGATCATCGCCGCCATGACGGGAGCGCTCTGATGTCGGGTTTCCGCACCCCCCTTAGCCGCGCCCGCGGCCTGGGCGCCGCCAAGCACGGCGTCGGCCACTGGATTTCGGAACGCGTCTCGGCCGCGGCCCTGGTCCCGCTCGTCCTCTGGGGCGCCTTCTCGGCGATCCGCCTGGCGACCCTGGACTATTACGGCGCCGTCGCCTGGCTGAATTCGTCGGCTCTCAACCCGACGCTGCTGGTCCTGCTGATCGTCACCTCGTTCCTGCACATGCATGCGGGCCTGCGGGTGGTCATCGAGGACTATATCGAAAAGCACCTGAGCCGCGCCGCCGCGCTGCTGCTGAACCTCTTCGTCTGCGCGCTCTTCGGCGCCCTGGCGGTCTTTTCCATCCTGAAGGTCGCGCTGGGAGGCGCTGTCTGATCCCATGGCGAGCTACGAGTTCATCGATCACAAGTTCGACGTGGTGGTCGTCGGCGCCGGCGGTTCGGGCCTGCGCGCGGCTCTGGGCTGCGCCCAGGCCGGTCTGAAGACCGCCTGCATCACCAAGGTGTTCCCAACCCGCTCGCACACCGTGGCGGCGCAGGGCGGCATCTCGGCCAGCCTCGGCAACATGGGCCAGGACGACTGGCGCTGGCACATGTACGACACCGTCAAGGGGTCGGATTGGCTGGGCGACCAGGACGCCATCGAATACCTCTGCCGGAACGCGCCGGCCGCGGTCTACGAGCTGGAGCACTGGGGCGTGCCGTTCTCGCGGACGCCCGAGGGCAAGATCTATCAGCGCGCCTTCGGCGGCATGACCAAGAACTTCGGTGAAGCCCCGATCCAGCGCACCTGCGCGGCGGCCGACCGCACTGGTCACGCCATGCTGCACACCATGTACGGCCAGAGCCTGGCGCACGACACCGAGTTCTTCATCGAGTACTTCGCCCTCGACCTGATCATGGACGAAGGCGTCTGCCGCGGCGTGACCGCGTGGAAGCTCGACGACGGCACCATGCACCGCTTCCAGGCGCAGCAAGTGATCCTGGCCACCGGCGGCTATGGCCGCGCCTACTTCTCGGCGACCAGCGCCCACACCTGCACCGGCGACGGCGGCGGGATGGCCCTGCGCGCCGGCCTGCCGCTGCAGGACATGGAGTTCGTGCAGTTTCACCCGACCGGCATCTACGGCGCCGGCTGCCTCATCACCGAGGGCGCCCGCGGCGAAGGCGGCTACCTGACCAACTCCGAGGGCGAGCGCTTCATGGAGCGCTATGCGCCGTCCGTGAAGGACCTGGCGCCGCGCGACATGGTCAGCCGGGCCATGACCATCGAAATCCGCGAAGGCCGCGGGGTGGGTCCGAAGAAGGACCACATCTTCCTGCACCTCGATCACCTGGATCCGAAGATGCTGGCCGAGCGCCTGCCGGGCATTTCCGAAAGCGCCAAGATCTTCGCCGGCGTGGACGTGACCAAGGAGCCGATCCCGGTCCTGCCGACCGTCCACTACAACATGGGCGGCATCCCCACGAACTTCTTCTCGGAAGTCGTGACCCGCGAAGGCGAGAACCCCGACAAGGTGGTTCCCGGCCTGATGGCAGTGGGCGAAGCGGCCTGCGTGTCGGTGCACGGCGCCAACCGCCTGGGCTCCAACTCGCTGATCGACCTGGTCGTGTTCGGCCGCTCGGCCGCCCTGCGCTGCGCCGAGACGATCAAGGCCGGGGCGACCCAGCCGGAACTGAAGCCGGCCATGACCGACGGCCACCTCGCTCGTTTCGACAAGTTCCGCAACGCCAATGGCGGCACCCCGACGGCGGCCCTCCGCCTCGAGATGCAGCAGGCCATGCAGGAAGACGCCGCGGTGTTCCGCACCACCGAGGCGCTGTCCTCGGGCGTCAAGCGTCTGGCGGCGGTCCACGACAAGCGTCCGGACCTGAAGGTCAGCGACCGCGGCATGATCTGGAACACCGACCTGCTCGAGACCCTCGAGCTGGACAACCTGATCGGCCAGGCCACCGTCACCGTGGTCGGCGCGCACAACCGCACGGAAAGCCGCGGCGCCCACGCGCACGAGGATTATCCGGATCGCAACGACGAGCAGTGGATGAAGCACACCCTGGCCTGGTTCGACGACGCCACCGGCAAGGTGCGCCTCGATGACCGGCCGGTGCACAGCTACACCATGACCAACGACATCGCCTACATCCCGCCGAAGGCGCGGGTTTACTAGGTCCCGTCGATGATCCGTCTCCCCTCCCTGCTCAACGCGTCCGCGTCCAAGGAAAGCGTCTGATGGTCCAGCTCGCCCTCCCGAAGAACTCCAAGATCCAAAAGGGCCGTCACTTCCCCGCGCCGGCCGGCGCCAAGAAGGTCAAGACGTTCCGGATCTACCGCTACGATCCCGAAGGCACGGAAAACCCGCGCTGGGACACCTATGACGTGGACACCGACGCCTGCGGACCGATGGTCCTGGACGTCCTGATCCACATCAAGAACGACATCGACCCGACCCTGGCCTTCCGCCGGTCGTGCCGCGAAGGTGTCTGCGGCTCCTGCGCCATGAACATCGGCGGCCGCAACACCCTGGCTTGCACCCACGGGCACGACGAAGTTCCCGGCGCCCAGTGCCAGATCAGCCCGCTGCCGCACATGGCCGTGGTCAAGGACCTGATCCCGGACCTGACGCTGTTCTACGCCCAGTACGCCTCGATCGAGCCGTGGCTGCACACCACGACGCCCGAGCCGCAGAAGGAGTGGCGCCAGACCCCCGAGGACCGGGAAAAGCTGGACGGCCTCTACGAGTGCATTCTCTGCGCCTGCTGCTCGACCTCGTGCCCCAGCTACTGGTGGAACGGCGACAAGTATCTTGGCCCGGCCGCCCTGCTGCACGCCTACCGGTGGCTGATCGACAGCCGCGACGAGGCCACCGGCGAGCGCCTGGACGAGCTGGAAGACCCCTTCAAGCTCTATCGCTGCCACACCATCATGAACTGCGCCCAGGTCTGCCCGAAGGGTCTGAACCCCGCCAAGGCGATCGGCGAGATCAAGAAGATGCTGGTCGAGCGGGTCGTCTGAGGCTTCTTTAGGATCGGCGAACGATCCGAACTGTGTTTGGAAAGTTGACGCCGTCGTCACTTTTCTGCATGGGGCTTCTATGAGCCAATCGGACGCGCATGTTGTGATCCTCGGGGCGGGCCACGCCGGTGGTACGGCGGCGGCCCTGCTTCGGCAGTACGGGCACAGCGGCCCGATTACGATGGTGGGGGAGGAGCCGATCCCCCCCTACCAACGGCCTCCTCTTTCGAAGGCCTGGTTGAAGGGCGAGGCGGACGCCGATTCGCTCGCCCTGAAGCCGCTTGAGTTCTATCCCGAGCAGAACATCGACTTCCGGCCGAACCTTAAGGCCGTGAAGCTGGCGCGGTCGGACAAGACCGTGACCCTGTCCGACGGCTCGATCGTTCCCTACGACGTCCTGATCATCGCCACGGGCATGCGCCCGATCCGCCTGCCGATCGAGGGCGTCGACCTGGGCGGAGTGCTGACCCTG
Source organism: Pseudomonadota bacterium (assembly GCA_023445705.1). Taxonomy (GTDB): domain Bacteria; phylum Pseudomonadota; class Alphaproteobacteria; order Caulobacterales; family Caulobacteraceae; genus Phenylobacterium. The sequence continues at coordinate 1,454 of JAEXKM010000459.1, read as the reverse complement.
CGTTCGGCGGCCGACGCCGAGGCCATCAAGGCGGCCCTGGGCCCTGGCAAGCGCCTCGCCATCGTCGGCGGCGGCTATATCGGTCTGGAAGTCGCAGCCTCTGCGCGCGCCCTGGGGGCCGATGCGGTGGTGATCGAGCGCGAGCCCCGGATCCTCGCCCGCAGCGCCTGTGAGGCGCTCTCCAGCTTCTTCCACGGCTATCACCTGCAGCGCGGCGTCGAGTTCGTCCTGGGGGCCAGCGTGGCCGGCTTCGTCGGCGAGAACGGCCAGGTCACCGGCGTGCGCCTGGCTGACGGCCGTGTGATCGACTGCGACGTGGTCCTGCTGGGCGTGGGGGCCACCCCGAACGACGAGATCGCCCGCGAAGCCGGGCTGGAATGCGCGCGCGGCGTGGTGGTGGACCTCGAGGCCCGCACCGCCGATCCGAACGTCTTCGCCATCGGCGACGTCACCCATCGGCCGATGCCGCACTATGGGCGTATGTTCGGTCCCGAGAGCGTCCCGAGCGCCCTGGAGCAGGCCAAGCAGGCCGCCAGCGCCATCACCGGCCGCGCGGCCCCGACGCCCGAGGTCCCGTGGAACTGGTCCGACCAGTATGACCTGAAGCTGCAGATCGCCGGCCTGCCGTTCGATGCGGACAAGATCCTGCTGCGCGGCGATCCCGCCTCGGGCAAGTTCGCGGTTTTCCACCTGAAGGGAGATCAGGTGCAGTCGGTGGAGGCGATTAACTCGCCGCCAGAGTTCATGATGGGCAAGCAACTGATCGCCAACCGCAAGCCGGTCGATCCGGTCAAGCTTGCCGATCCATCGGTTTCCATGAAAGAGGTCGCCGCCTAAAGGGCGACGGAGGGGAGTAAATGGCCAAGATTACCTATATCGAGCATGACGGCACCGAGCACGTCGTCGACGTGAAGAACGGCCTCACGGTCATGGAAGGCGCGGTCAAGAACAACATTCCAGGCATCGACGCCGATTGCGGCGGCGCCTGCGCCTGCGCCACCTGCCACGTCTATGTGGACGAAGCCTGGCGGGACAAGACCGGCTCGACCTCCGCCATGGAGGACTCGATGCTGGACTTCGCCGAGAACGTCGAGCCCAACAGCCGCCTGTCCTGCCAGATCAAGGTCACCGACGCGCTGGACGGCCTGGTCGTCCGCATGCCGGAAAGCCAGCACTAGGCCCAAACGAAAACGGCCCGGCGCAAGGCCGGGCCGTTTGATCGGCAGCTATCGGGTCTGCGTCAGGCCGCAGCAGCGTGCTGGCGCAGGCTGTCGAGCTGATAGATGATCGTCGCCATGGCACTGGACGGCAGGATCTCGTCCTGGCCGTAGTCGCCGGACTCGATGATCGCGGCCAGACGGTCGCGAGCACGGCTCACCCGGCTCTTGATGGTGCCGATGGCGCAGCCGCAGATTTCCGAGACTTCCTCGTAGGACAGGCCGCCGGCCCCGATC
>JAEXKM010000418.1 GCA_023445705.1 Pseudomonadota bacterium | reverse complement strand
AGCAGGGCCAGCCGCGCCCCATCGGGGGCCAGACCCAGCGGCTTGGCCGTGGCCCGCATCACCCGGTCCTGGGCGCCGCCCATCTCGTAGACGGCCTCGGCCTCAGTCTCGCCGAACAACGCCTCGTCCACGGCTTCCAGCACATCGGGATCCCGGATCACCGTGACCAGCAGGCCCGCCTCGTACTGCACCCGCAGCAGGGCGCGCGCGGCGGCGTTCGCCAGCACGAACCGGCGTCCCGTGAGGTCGTCCGGCTCATGGGCGGCGATCACCAGGACCGGGTCGGGAAGCGAATCGATCAGGCTGGCGTAGGGCGGAGCGTCCTCGTGGGCCGCCCGCTCCAGGACGCCCGTCTCGGGGGCCACCGCGGCCAGGCGCTCGACCACGTGCCAGGCGGCCAGGCCGGTCACCCCGCCGACGACCAGCAGCATCCAGGCGATCGCCCTCGGGTCGGCATCCACCAGTACGCCCAAGCCGAGGATGGCCGCGACGCCGGCTCCGCCCGCCACCAGCACAGGCGCGATCGGGCCGAGCCAGACGGGCGGTGCGGACGGCGAGGACGACGGCGTGAGCGCCAAGGCGAATCGATCCTGAACCACAAAACCAAACGAAGCCCGACCCTTATGTCACTGCGATGACAGGGACCCAAGGGCGGGCGCGGCCGATGCGCGCTGTGAGGAAATCTGCTGCGGCTTGAAGTCAAACTCGATTTAGCCGATCGGCTATATCGTTTTGATCACGGACAAGCGACCGCAGGCGTAATCGGGAGCCGCTGTCACGGCCCCGCGTTATGTGAAGCTGGGCCAGACCCCGATCGCCATCTGCTCGCCTCAGGAAGCACGAGGACCGACCTATGAGTGAACAAAGCCAAGCTCCGTCGCGCCGCGACCTCGTCGCCGCTGGCCTGGCGGGCGCGTCGGCCGCGGCCCTCCCCGCCCTGCCGGCCATGGCCCAGGGCAAGGCGGTCACCCTGCTCAACGTCAGCTACGACCCCACTCGCGAGCTCTACAAGGACATCAACGCCGCCTACGCCCGCTACTGGAAGGGCAAGGTCGGGCAGGAGGTGATCATCCAGCAAAGCCACGGGGGCTCGGGCAAGCAGGCCCGCTCGGTGATCGACGGCCTGCAGGCCGATGTCGTCACCCTGGCGCTGGCCAGCGACATCGACGAGATCGCGGCCAAGGCAAAGCTGCTCCCAGCGAACTGGCAATCGCGCCTGCCGAACAACTCAACGCCCTACACCTCGACCATCGTGTTCCTGGTGCGCAAGGGCAACCCGCAGAACATCCGCGACTGGGGAGACCTGATCAAACCGGGCGTCGACGTCATCACACCCAACCCCAAGACCTCGGGCGGCGCGCGATGGAACTATCTGGCGGCCTGGGCGTGGGCCCTGCGCCAGCCCGGCGGCAGCCCCGCCAAGGCCCAGGCGTTCGTCGCCGAGCTCTTCAAGCACGTCCCGGTGCTCGACACCGGCGCGCGCGGCGCGACCACCACCTTCGTCCAACGGGGCATCGGCGATGTCCTGCTCTCGTGGGAGAACGAGGCCTATCTGGCCATCGAAGAGCTCGGACCGGGCAAGGTGGACATCGTCTATCCGTCCTACTCCATTCTCGCCGAGCCGCCGGTCGCTCTCGTCGACAAGGTCGTGGAACGCAAGGGCACCCGCACCATCGCCCAGGGTTACCTGAACTTCCTCTACAGCCCGCTCGCCCAGGACCTCATCGGCAAGCACCATTATCGGCCCCGGAACGAAGCGGCCCTCGCCAAATGGGCCAAGAAGTTCCCGAACATCCCGATGGCCACCATCGACGACACCTTCGGCGGCTGGAAGAAGGCTCAGGCCACGCACTTCGCCGACGGCGGCGTCTTCGACAGGATTTACCGGCCGCGCTGACAGTTCAGGCGGTCCGGCAACCGCCGCCGTGCCGGCCCGTTTCGCCGAGATGAGCTTCTCCCTGCCGGACCTGATCGGAACCGCCGCGGCCCTCTGCTCGATGGCCAGCTTCACGCCGCAGATCGCCAAGATCTGGCGCGAGAAGGACGCCTCCTCGATCAGCCTGCGCATGTACGTGGTCACCGTCACCGGCTTCGCGCTCTGGACCGCCTACGGCTTCCTGACGAAGAGCTGGCCGGTCGCCGGCGCTAACACCGTTTGCCTGGTGCTCTCCGGCGTCATCCTCGCGCTCAAATGGCGCTTTCGTGACGGATAACCGCACCATAGTTGGCGCCCAACAGTCGCGCCTCTAGATTGCCGCCGTTTTTGGATGCGCCACCCGACCTGTTTGGACGCTCAGGATAAGTTCATGTCGACCGAGAGATTCGCTCCCGCCGAAGCGGCCCTGAAGGCTGGCCAACAGGAGGAGGGGATCCGGCTGATCGAGCAGGAGCTGGAGCGCGACCCGAAGGCGCCGGTCGCCATCTACCGCAACTTCACCGCCATGCTGTTCCGCCGCCAGGCGCACGAGCAGGCCGAGCAATGGGCAAGCGCGGGCCTGGCGCTCTATCCCAAGGAATACGACCTCTGGAACATCCTGGGCGTCGCCCAGCGCCGGCAGCAGAAGTACGAGAGCGCGATCAAGTCGCTCCGCCAGGCTGAGAAGATCAATCCGAAGAACACCTCGGCCCTCAGCAATCGCGGCAACGTCCACAACGACATGCGCGACGGTCCCGCCGCGATCGAGGTCTTCACCAAGCTCGTCAGGCTGCAGCCCAGCTCGGCCGAACACCAGCGCAGCCTCGGCCGGGGCTACTGGTTCTCCGGGGACCTCGACAAGGCGCTCATGCGCCTCAACCTGGCCGTCAAGCTGAAGCCCGACTTCATCGACGCCTGGCTCGACCTCTCGGCGGTGTCGGCCGAGGCCAAGGGCCAACTCTCGACCCTGCCCATCTTCGACCAGGCCGTCGCCGCCAACCCCCAATCGGAGCGACTGCTTGAGGGCCGTATCGCGGCTCTGCGCCGCAGCGGCCGCCTTCGCGACGCTGAGGCCGCCCTGCTCGAACTCCAGCCTCGCTTCGACGACCGCGCGTGGCTGCACCATCAGCTGGGCGGAGTGCTCGGCGACTACGACCGCCAGCGCGGCAACGAGCACATGCAACGCGCCGTCGAGCTCGCGCCCGACAACTTCGAATATCGCATCACCCTGATCGAGAGCCTCGGCCGCTCGCGTTACGGCGTCGAATCCGACCATGTCGAGCACGCCTATCAGCTCCTCAAGGAGGCATTGAAGCCGGGCGTCGAACTCACCCCGGCCGGGCTCAAGATCGCCATGGAGATCCTGACGCGCATGGGCGACTACGACGCCGTAGCGCAGCTGGGGACCTTCTCGGAGATCGGCCACAAGTGGGCCGGCGCCGCCAAGCACACCGCCTTCCTCGCCCACCTCGGCCGCGTCGTGACGCCGGAAGACCGGCGCGAACTGGTGGAGATGCACCGCATCTGGGGCCGCGCGGTCGACAAGACCACCGCCCGCCTGCCGATCACCCATCCGCCCGCCAGAACGCCGAACGGCAAGATCCGCGTCGGCTTCATGTCCTCGGATCTGCGCAACCACCCGGTCGCCTACTTCGCCCTGCCTCTCTTCCAGCACTATGACCGGTCGCGGTTCGAGGTGTTCTGCTACTCGTTCTACCAGGGCGAGGAGGACGACACCCAGAAGGCCATCACCGGCTGGGTCGACGGCTTCCGCTGGAACAAGGACATCGGCGACCGCGAGGCAGCACAGCTCATCGCCGACGACCAGTTGGACATGCTCATCGAGCTCGGCGGCTCGACCCATATGAACAAGCTGGTGACCATGGGCTACAAGCCCGCGCCGCTACAGGCGAGCTGGGTCGGCTATCCCCACTCCGCCGGCCTGCAGCAGATCGACTACCTGGTCCTCGACCCGTACATGACGCCGGAAGATCCGGCCCTGGTGATCGAAAAGCCGCTCCAGCTTCCCAAGGCCTGGTACGCCCTGGGCGAACGCGCCTTCCGCGAACAGCCTCGAGCAGCCGAGCAGGCGCCGGTGGAACGCAACGGCTACGTCACCTTCGGCACTGCTAACAACCCCTACAAGTACGGGCCCGAGGTGCTGACCGCCTGGGCGAAGATCGTCGCCGGCACGCCAAACGCCCGCTTCCTGTTCGTACGGCCCGAAGGCGGCTCCCCGTCATTCCGCCGGAACATGCTGAAGTACTTCCTGAAGCAGGGCGTCTCCGAGGACAGGGTGCGGTTCGAAGTCGTGCGCGGTCGACACCTGCCCTACTACAACGAGATGGACATCTCGCTGGACGCCTTCCCGCAAACGGGCGGCACCACGACCTGTGAGTCCCTGTGGATGGGCGTGCCTGTCGTCGCCAAGGTCGGCGAGGCGGTCTTCGAGCGCCTGAGCTACTCCGTCCTGATGAACGTCGGGCTGGGCGACCTCTGCGGGCGTTCCACCGAGGAATACATCGAGATCGCCCTGAAGCTCGGAGCCGACCACGCCCGCATCGGCGAGCTTCGCCGCGGCATGCGTCAAAGGCTGAAGGCCAGCCCCCTCGGCGACACCAAACAGTTCGCGGCCGACTACTACGAGATGATCGGCAAGGCCGTCGCCGGCGAGGTCTGATTACGACGGAGCGTCCAGCCGCCCCTCGGCGGCCAGGCGCCGGTAATAGTCCGCATAGTCGTCCCAGAAGGCCTGGGCGGACCAGCCGTCGAAGAAGGCCGGCTCGTCGTTCGCCCTCACCATGGGCTCGACGAGTTCGGGCTGGGCCATGAGTTCGACGCGGCAATCGAGGCCAAGCCTCGGGGCCATCTCCTCAGCCACCTTGAGTGCGAACTCCCCCTGAGGACCGACGTATCCGGCAGGCCGGGCCACATGATCGTCCGGCTCGGCGGCGGCCAGCATCCGCGCCGCCAGCCCCGCATAGGCCCGCGCCAGCAGCGGGACCGGGATGTTGTCGCGGACGTAGCGCGGCGTGCGGACGACGCCCGCCTCGCCCTTGAACCATCGCTGAAAAAGCGACCAGCACAGGCGCCCTTCCTCCATCGGTCCAAAGG
>JAEXKM010000339.1 GCA_023445705.1 Pseudomonadota bacterium | reverse complement strand
CGGTGTAGGCCTTCAGGAAGGGGATCTCGCGTTCGACATCCTGGCCGTCGTCGCCGGCTTCGGTGCGCTTGACCCGGTTGGCGTAGACGACAGTCGCGCCGTGCTCGCCCTTGCGGATGTGGGCGCCGAGCGCCAGCGCCTGGCGGAAGGTCATCCAGATCGGCGCGGCGTAGCCGTGGGCCACGGCTTCGGCCCAGAGCAGGACCACGTTGATACCGCTGTAGGGCTCGCCGGAGTGGCGGAGCGGGCGGCTGATGCGGCCGGCGAGGTGCTCGGCGGACCAGGGCTTGGTCCAGGGGCGGACGCCACGCTTCAGGTCCTCGACGATGGCTTGGGTGACGCGGCTGTAGAGGTCGGGGCGAGTGTGTTCGGGCGCGCGCGACATGGCGGCCTCCTTGAACTTGGATGATGGGGATGGGGCGCCGCCCCGCCGTGCGGGGCGGCGGCTCGGGGCGGTCAGTCGGCGCTGCGGCTGCGGGACCAGATCAGGCTGTAGCCGTCCTCGGCGTCGACCAGGCTGGCGTAGATCGGCGCCGGGAAGCTAGGGTCGTCGAGCTTGACCGAGAGGTAGTCGCGGTTCTCCCGAGAGGTCTTCTTCCAGGCGGCGCCGAATTCGGTCTGGCCGGAGAAGATGCGGAAGTCCGGGGCCTTCTCGTTGTCCTTGTCGGCCGCCCGGAACTGGGCCTGCTTGACGTTGAGGGTGAGGGTCTTGATGGCCCCGCTGTAGGAGCCGTCGGCTTGCTTGTGGAAGGCGCCGATGGTGGCCATGGGAAGTCTCCGTTTCGCTGGCGAGCCGCGCCCATCGCGGTCTCGATGGCGATCCGTCGGGCGGAGCCAGGCCGGACCTTCACCCTGCCGGGTCCCCACGCGCCCGCGCGTGGGGTGGCGAAGGGCCGGAGCGCAGCGGAGGGCGCCCGACCCAGAGGCTTTCTTGCCTCGCGAGGAATGAGGCGAACGCCTCAGGGGAAGAAAGCCGGCGGGTCGGCGTTGAAGGTCGGGCCCGGCTTCGCCCAGATCAGCCAGCGAGAGAGACCGCGTCGGGCCGGGACACGCGCGACGAAGACGTATGGCCGCCGGCGCCGCCAAGCATCGGCCTCACAGAACGGGCCGCAGTCCCTCGTTCCAGCCGGAACGAACCGCAGGTTGACGAAGTTGACGAGATTGCCCACCTTGGCATCCTGGGAGCTCGCCATGACCCACGCCGTCACCAAGAAGACCCGAACGCCAGCCGAGGTCGCTCAGCGCAGCGCTGCGACCGGTCGCTTCGGCGGTGCTGCGCCCGCCGCCGCCCAGGCGGACCCGGCCAGCCCAGCGCTCGCCGCTCTGCTGCAGCAGGTGGAGCGCGCCGTTCGCGCCGCCTACAGCACGGGCCGGCCGACCCAGCTCACCGTCCGGCTGCAAGGTCCCTCGTCCCAGGTGGACATCGAAGTCGAGCCGCTGTCGGCGGACGCGCTCCCCGTCGACATCGAAGCAGAACAGGCGGTGCTGGGGGCCCTGCTGTACGACAATGACGGGTTCGAGCAGCTGGGCCCGGCGCTCACCGCGGGCGACTTCTACGAGCCGTTCCACCAGCGGCTGTTCGCCGCCATGGAAGACGCCTGGCGCAGCGGGAAGCTCGCCGAGCCGATCCTGATGGCGGAGCAGTTCTCGAACGACGCGGCGTTCAAGGAGTTAGGCGGCGTCCGCTACCTGGCCGACCTGGTGGATCGCGCGCCATCCACGAGAGACGTGCCGGCGTTCGCCGCGCGGATCGCCGGGCTTGCCCTGCGTCGACGCCCCCCGCGGGACGATGAGCTCGAAGCCGCCCTCCGCGACGCGCGCGCCCGCGGCGAGAGCCGTGCGGCCGAGGTCCTGGCCGCGCCTGACATGCTGGGCGCCGACGACTTCGCCGGGCTGATCGGCGCCACGCGCGAGACCGTGCGCCAGAAGCTCAAGCGCCGGGAGATCCTGGGGCTGCAGGGCGCGAAGCGTGGCGTCCGCTACCCGGCGTGGCAGGTGAGCCGGGACGGCGGCCTGCTGCCGGGCCTGCCGACGGTGTTCGAGCTGCTGGGCGACAGCCCCTGGGCGGTGTTCCGCTTCCTGACGCAGCCGTCGCCGGCTCTGGAAGGCGAAGCGCCGAAGGACCGGCTCCGGAGGGGCAAGGTCGCAGAGGTCCTGGACCTCGCCGAAAGCCAGGCGCGCGGGGATTTCGGCTGAGTGGCGACCGAACCGCCGGAGGGATTTCGCAGCCGCTCGCTCGTCCTGCACCACGAGCCGGCGGGCGCGACCTGGCTGCGGCTCTATCGCCGCACCTTCCCCGATCCGTTGGGGTTCGGACGGTCGGCGCAAAGTCGGTTCAGCCCGCCGCCCGAGGCCGCCGAGCGGTATGGCGTCGTCTACCTCGGCTCGTCCTTGAACGTGACCGTGGCCGAGACGTTGGTGCGGGACCGCGGCGACGGGCGGCTTGGAGACCTCCCGATCGAACTCACCGAGTTCGACGACTTGGCTTGCGCGGAGATCGAGGTGGTCACGCCGCTGCGGCTGGCGGACCTGCGCGGTGATGGGCCGCTGCGGATGGGCGTCCCCTCCGACGTGGCGCACGCGGCGGACTGGCGGCTGGCCCAGGCCTGGTCGGCGGCGCTCCACGCGCACGACTTGCAGCCCGATGGGCTGATCTATCTGTCACGGTTCACAGGCGAGCCGAACCTCGCCATTTTCGAGCGAGCCCTCCCGAAGCTGGCGGCCACGCAAGTCGGCCCGCTCATGCACCGGCGAGGAGAGCTGGCGGCCGCGATCCGTCGATTCCGCCTTCAGGTGATCTGAGCAAGCAAAGGCCCGCGCAGGCGAACCCGCGCGGGCCGGTTGGACGGAAGAGCAGCGTCTACTCGGCGGCCATCGCCTGCGATTGCTGCGACGGCTCCGGGGCCTCCGCCTTTGCCGTCCGCAGCAGCGGCGGCAGCCAGCCGGTCCCCGAAAGCAGGACTTCGGCCGTCTCCACCATCTCGGTCTTCTTCTGGTCGCTGATCCGCTCCGCGACCTCCGCCCCCCGCGCCTCGGCGACGGCCTCCAGGATGCGCGCCTTGGTCACGCGGCCAAGGTAGCGCTCGGCGGTCGGCGCCCAAGTGGTGGTCATGTCGAGCCCCGCGGCGCGCGCCAGCCGCTCGGCGTGGTCCCAGGCCGCCGGCTTGCGGTCGAGCGGATTGCGCACGGCGCTGATCCCGAGGCTCACGCAATGGGCCAGCAGGTCCATCAGCTCGCCCGCCCCGAAGCCCGACACGGCGTCCCACGCCTTCGAGGGCTCGCGCGGCAGGCGCGCCGCCCAGGCCTCGTGCCGTTCGGCGATCCGTCGTCCAGCTGGGCTGTCGCTGACGCCCGGCGCATGGCCGTCGAGGTAGGCGCTGACCAGCTTCACCTCCACGCACGACGCCTGCTCGCGAGGCGGATAGAAGGCCTTGAGCGCCAGGGCGTGCACCAGGGCGGTCAGCGCCAGGGTGGGGTCGGTCGCCACGGCGTCGCGCAGGCCGACGGTCCGGTAGGCGGTCAGGTCCAGCAACAGCCGTTCCGACAAGGGCGCGCCCGCATCCTCCTCGGGCTCGGCCTCCTTCGGCGCGGTTCCATCGCTGTCACCATCCGGTTCCGTCTCGCCTTGGGCATTGTCTTCGGCTTCGGCCTCCGCCACCGGCAGTTCGTCCTCGGGCCGGATCAGCCCTCGCTCGATGCGGGCCTGCCCGTCATGGCCGAGGATCACGAACACGCCGCCGCGCGCCACCTCGTCGGGATCGTAAGCCGTCCCGTCGCCGAAGGCGTCCAGGGCGGCATCAATCTCCTTGAAGCGGGCCTCCACTTCGGGCGGCAGCTCCTCCACCGCGTCCCACTGGCTCACCAGGGCGTCGTATTCCTCGGAGAGAGCGTCGATCTGCGCCTTGTCCGGCTCCGAGCGCTCCACCGGGTGCGGGTAGACCCTCCGCATCCCGTGGCCGTGCGGGTAGTCGAGCGAGGCCGCCGCCCACTTCCAGCCCTCCTGCGCCTGGACCTCCGAGGCGATGGCGTCCAGCTTCTCAGTCACCAGCCGGTCGAGCAGCGGCACGTCCTCGAACCAGCCGCCGCCGTCCTCGGTGAAGAGGTCGCGCAGGATGGTCCCCCCGGCCTCGCCGTAAGCCTCGGCCCCCACGAAGATCGCCCGCCGGTCGCTGGCCGGGACCTTGGCTTCGGTCATGGCGCGGCGGATCACCCCCGGCGAGCGATTGAAGGTGAGCTGGTCATAGACCTGCTCCTGCCGCCCATGATCCTCGCTGACCGCGAAGGCCATCAGCTGATCGAGCGCCAGCCCGCCCTCGCGGTAGATCGCCATCAGCTTGGGCGAGACCGCGCCGAGCCGCAGACGCTGGCGCACCACCTGGGCCGAGACGCCGAAGCGCGCCCCGATGTCCTCGGCGCCAAGGC
>JAEXKM010000327.1 GCA_023445705.1 Pseudomonadota bacterium | reverse complement strand
GCGCAGGCGTCCGTGGAAACCGCCATCCGCATGGCCGCCTCCGAGGCCCGCGCCTAAGGCGTTGATCGCATTCATCTTGACGGGCGGGGCGCGCTGACGTTCCCCTCGAGCCACAGCGGCCGCAGGGCCGCATCGCTCGTTAGGGACGCCTCGAAAGCATGAAATCCCAGCTCCTGGCCGCCACCGCCGTGGCCCTGCTCGCCTTTACGCCCGCCGCAGCGCAGAGCTCCAAGCCGACGGCCGCCGAGGCCAAGGCCTTCGTCGACAAGGCCGAGGCCGACCTCGCCACGCTCAACCAGTACGTCGCCAGGTCCGCCTGGGTGCGGGCGACCTACATCACCGAAGACACCCAGTGGCTGGAGGCCAAGGCCACCGCCGAACAGAACGAGCTGACGGCCCGCTACGCGCGGGAGGCGGCGCGTTTCAATGGCGTCGCCGTCGATCCGGTGACCGCCCGAAAGCTGAAGCTTCTCAAGCTCTACCTGGTCAGCCCCGCGCCCGACCGGCCTGGCGCGGCCGCCGAGCTGGCGACCATCTCTACCCGGCTGGACTCGACCTTCTCCTCGGGCAAGTTCCAGTACAAGGGCAAGACCCTCAACCTGAACGACGCCGAGGACATCCTCGCCCACAGCCGCGATCCGGCCGAGCTGAAGGCGGTCTGGGAAGGTTGGCACACGGTCGCCCCGCAGATGCGCGGCGACTACGCCAAGCTGGCCCAGCTCTCCAACGAGGGCGCGCGCGGCCTGGGCTTCAAGGACACCGGCGCGCTCTGGCGGTCCAACTACGACATGGACCCCGACGCCTTCGCCGCCGACACCGACCGGCTGTGGAGCCAGGTCGAGCCGTTCTATCGCAATCTGCACTGCTACGTGCGCGCCCGGCTCAACGACAAGTACGGCGACGCCGTGCAGCCGCGCAAAGGCCCGATCCGCGCCGACCTGCTGGGCAACATGTGGGCCCAGCAGTGGGGCAACATCTACGACGTCGTCCAGCCGAAGACCGCCGCCTCCAGCTACAGCCTCGACAAGCTATTGGTCGAAAAGGGCTTTGACCCTGTGAAGATGGTGAAGACCGGCGAGGGCTTCTACACCTCGGTTGGCATCTCGCCCCTGCCCGAAACCTTCTGGCAGCGCTCGATGATCACCCGGCCTCGAGACCGCGAAGTGGTCTGCCACGCCTCGGCCTGGAACATCGACGACCGCGAGGACGTGCGGATCAAGATGTGCGCGAAGGTCGACGCCGACGACTTCTACACCGTTCACCATGAGCTCGGGCACAACGTTTACCAAAGGGCCTACAAGGATCAGCCCTTCCTGTTCAAGAATGGCGCAAACGACGGCTTCCACGAGGCCATCGGCGACTTCGTCGGTCTGTCGGCCCTGACCCCGACCTACCTCCAGCAGATCGGCCTGCTGGAAAAGGCGCCCGGCGCCGAGGAGGACATTCCCTTCCTCCTGAAGATGGCCCTCGACATGATCGCCTTCCTGCCCTTCGGCCTGATGGTCGACCGCTGGCGCTGGCAGGTGTTCTCGGGCGAGGCGACGCCGGAGACCTACAACGCCGCCTGGTGGAAGCTGCGCAACCAGTACCAGGGCCTGATGCCGCCGGGCGACCGTCCGGCCGACGCCTTCGACGCGGCGGCCAAGTACCACGTGCCGGCCAACGTGCCCTACACCCGCTACTTCCTGGCTCACATCTATCAGTTCCAGTTCCACCGGGCCGCCTGCAACCAGATCGGCTGGAAGGGACCGCTGCACCGCTGCTCGGTCTATGGCGAGAAGGAAATGGGCCGGAAGTTCAACGCCATGCTGGAGATGGGCGCGTCCCAGCCCTGGCCCCAGGCGATGGCCGCCTTCACCGGCGAAACCCGTGCCGACGCCAGCGCGGTGGCCGACTATTTCAAGCCGCTCAACGACTGGCTGACCGTCCAGAACAAGGGCGAGGCCTGCGGCTGGTAGGCCTCGCCGCCGAGCGTCGGAACAAGCGTTGCTTTTAACCTTGTCCGGCGCCCGAACGTTTACCGTGGTCTGAGAAGCTGCGCCCTGGAAAGCCTTCTGCTTGAGGGGACTGGGCGTGGACAAGATCAGCGTGAACGGGCGTATCGCCCGCTTTTGTGCATGGCTGCGTACCGGCAAACGTGACGAGCGCGGCGCGACGGCGGTGTTCTTCGCCGTGGGCTTGCTGCTGCTGGCTCCGGCGACCCTCGGGCTCGTCGATGTCTACATGATCACGACCCAGCGCGGGCAACTGCAGGAGGCCCTCGACACGGCCACCCTCTACGCCGCGCGCTCGAACAAGATGACGACGACCGACATCCAGGTCGTCGGCGACAATGCCTTGAAGGCGAACCTGACGCTTCCGGAGGGGCAGCAGCTGACCTCCAGCACCTTCACCCTCAACGACGAGGGGAAGGTGACCGGACACGCGGCGATCACGCCGCCGAACATCGGCCCTCGGCTGTGGGCGCAGGGGGACATCGAGGCGAACTCCGAAGTCCTGCGCAACTCGAACAATGTCGAAGTGGCCCTGGTGCTCGACACCACCGGCTCGATGTCGAGTTCGATGGGCGACCTGCGGACCGCCGCCAAGGATCTCGTGGACCTGGTCGTGAAGGACGAGCAGAAGCCCTACTACACCAAGGTCGCCCTGGTGCCCTACGCGGCAGGGGTGAACCTGGGCGCCTATGCCGACGCGGCGCGGGGCCCGACGCGCGGTTGGACGGCGATCACCGGCGTAGGCAAGGATGGCAAGAAGGTCGTCATCACATCGGTCGCCCACGGCTTGGCCACCGGCGAACGCGTCGTGCTTTACGATTTTGGCTCTAACCCACAGTTGGACGGTTCGCGCTTAAATCAGGAGTTCGCCATCACGCGAATCTCGGCCGATCAGTTCAGCCTCGACAGCGCTAACGCGGATAAGCTTTCAGGGTCCTACAGCGGCAGTGCCGCGAAGGTTCAGTGCCTGAGCGAGGGGTGCGTGGCGCAGCGCTTCACAAACGCCAGTTCCAAGACCCGCTACTTCGGGATCAGCAAGTGCGCGAGCGAACGGATCGGTTCCGAAGCCTACTCTGACGCTGGGCCGGCCACCGCCTTTGTGGGCCGCCTCTACGATCAAGCGGTGAAGCTGGGCTCAATCGACACCAGTGCGAGCGGCAACAAGTGTGCGTCGGCCGAAATCGTCCCGCTCTCCACCGATCGAACGATGCTGAAGGAGAAGATCGAGGCTTTGAAGGACGCTGGGTCCACCGCCGGCCAGATCGGCGTTGGCTGGGGCTGGTACATGGTTTCGCCGAACTGGGGGCACCTATGGCCCGAAGGCAGCGCTCCGGCCGATTACAGCACGCGGCAACTCCTGAAGGTCGTGGTGCTCATGACCGACGGCGCCTTCAACAGCCCTTACTGCAAGGGCGTGATCGCCAAGGACGCGGGCAGCGGCAGCGGCAGCGACAGCGACCACATCAACTGCGACGCGACCAACGGGAACCCATTTACGCAGGCCGAGAGCATGTGCCGCGCGATGAAGGCCAAGGGGGTGACGATCTACACCGTCGGCTTCAACGTCAGCAGCGACACCTCGGTGCAGAACCTGATGCGGAACTGCGCGACCTCGCCGGACTACGTGTACTTCCCCAATGGCGGCACGGCGTTGAAGATCGCGTTCCGGGCCATTGCGCAGGACATCAACTCCCTGCGGATTTCGAAGTAGCAGATTTGAAGGGCGCGCCGAGTTCGGCGCGCCCCTCTCCTTCGTCACGCGACGTGTTCGGGCCCTTCGCCCCCCTCGACCCTCTGAGCCTGCGCCGCCAGCTTGCGCAGGCTTTCTTCATGGGCCTCGCGGGTGATCCGGTAGAGCGACACGCAGAGGATCGCCGCGCCGTAGAGCACGGCGAGAACCACCAGATAGACGACGCCCAGGTTGACGATCACGCTGTCGTTCACCTCGCCCGGCTTCGCCTCCTGCGGGAAGCCGATGGCCAGAAGGATCATGCTCGAGGCGAAGATGCCGATGCCCGAGACCGCCTTCTC
>JAEXKM010000305.1 GCA_023445705.1 Pseudomonadota bacterium | reverse complement strand
GTTGTCGATCGCCTCGCGCAGACCAACGTCCCCATAGAAGGCCGAGCCCACGTTACGGACGGTGGTGAAGCCGGCCTCCAGCGTGTCCTTGGCGTGGCGCGTCCCGATCGCCGTCCAGTAGGCGTCGGAAAACTGATAACCGGTATAGCCGCCATAGATGGGCGACGAGGTCAGGTGGACGTGCATGTCGATCAGGCCGGGCAGCAGCGTGACGCCGGGCAGGTCAACCTGGCGCGCGCCGGCAGGGACCGCGTCCCCTTGCTTGCCGACCGAAACGATGCGGCCATCTGTGATCACCACCAGCGGCCGCTCCACCAGCTTGCCGGAGGCCACGTCCACCAGCCGATCGGCGCTGACCGCGACCGTTTCGGCCTGGGCTTCAGCGGCCAAAGAAGACGCCGCCAGAGCGGCGGCGAGCAATACGAAACGCAATGGAATTTCCCCCAAGAGTGCTGAGCTGGACGCTACCCACCTGCGTGCGTCGCGTCGAGGCGGTGACAGGGGCTTTCGCGTCCGCTATCGGAGCGGCCAACAAGGGTGCGACAGCCGAAAGACGGCGGCCGGCCACGGCGTCCCCTCGCACCCGTCTCCAGGAGGTTTGCCGCCTTGACCGACGACGCCGAAGAACAGGGCTGGGCCACCGCCAAGACCCTCGCCGAGGCTCTGCCCTACATCCAGATCTACGACCGCGAGGTCGTGACGATCAAATACGGCGGCCACGCCATGGGCGAGGAGAGCGTCGCGCGCCTGTTCGCCGCCGACGCGGTGCTGCTGAAGATGCTGGGCGTGCATCCGGTCGTCGTCCACGGCGGCGGGCCGCAGATCTCCCGCATGCTGGACAAGGCCGGCGTGAAGTCGACCTTCATCGACGGCCTGCGGGTCACCGACGAAGCCACCATGGAAGTCGCCGAGATGGTGCTGTCGGGCGCCATCAATAAAGAGATCGCCAACTGGATCACCCTGGCCGGGGCCGAGGCCGACGTGCGCGGGGTGGGCCTGTCGGGCAAGGACGCACGCCTGATCACCGTCGAGAAGGCGCATCGCACGCGCAAGGATCCGGACAGCCAGATCGAACAGGTCGTCGACCTGGGCTTCGTAGGCGAGCCGACCCGCATCGACCCCAAGCTGATCGAAGCCCTGATCTATGCCGACGAGGACTACATCCCCGTCGTTGCGCCGATCGGCGTGTCGGTCGAGGGCGAGACGTACAACATCAACGCCGACACCGTGGCAGGCGCTCTAGCCGGGGCGCTGAACGCCAAGCGCATGCTGCTGCTGACCGACGTCCGTGGCGTGCTCGACAAGAACGGCGAGCTGATCCGGCAGATGACCCTGGCCGAAGCCCGCGAGGCGATCGCCTCGGGCGTAGCCACCGGCGGCATGATCCCGAAGCTTGAGACCGCCATCGCCGCGGTGGAAGCCGGCGTGGAGGCCGTGGTCATCCTCGATGGCCGCCGCCCGCACGCCATGCTGACCGAGCTCTTCACCGAACACGGCTCGGGGACGCTTATCCGCGCATGAGCGCAGACCTCTCGCACATCGACACCTGGCTCTTCGACCTGGACAACACCCTCTATCCTGAGGAGTCCGGGTTCATGCGCGAGGTGGAAGGCCGGATGACCGACTTCGTGGCCAAGGTCACCGGCCTGCCGCGAGACGAGGCCTACGCCCTGCAGAAGAAGTACTTCGCAGAGCATGGCCTGACGCTGAAGGGCCTGATGCTGCACCACGGCGTGGACCCGGCCGAGTTCCACGCCCTGTTCCACGACCTGTCGCTGGAAGTCCTCGCCCGCGACGCCGAGATGCTGGCCGCCCTGGCCAGCCTGCCCGGCCGCCGCTTCATCTTCACCAACGCCGACGACAAGCACGCCGAGCGGGTCCTGGCCCACCTGGGCCTGCGCGACCTGTTCGACCAGGTCTTCCACATCGGCTCGTTCGGATATGCGCCGAAGCCCGATCCCCTCGGCTTCCAGCGGATGATCGACGCTCACGGCTTCGATCCGCGCGCCACCTCGTTCTTCGAGGACTCCGAATACAATCTGAAACCCGCCGCGGACCTGGGCATGACCACGGTCCTGGTCGGCGGCAAGGCGCTGTCTTCCACGGCGTCCTACGTCAATCACCGCACTGCGAAGCTTACGCCGTTCCTGCGAACGGCGCGCCTGAAGGAAACGACCTGATGTCCGACGACCTAAAGTCCGTGATCGAAGCCGCCTGGGAAGCCCGTGACGGCGTCAACACCAGCACCCAAGGACAGGTCCGCGAGGCCGTCGAGGAGACCCTGAACCGTCTCGACGCAGGCGCCCTGCGCGTTGCCTCCCGCAGCGACGATGGGGTCTGGACGACGCACCAGTGGGCCAAGCAGGCCATCCTGCTTTCCTTCCGCCTCAATGCGAACGTCCTGATCGACGGCGATGCGCCGCATCCCTATTGGGACAAGATTCCGCTCAAGTTCACCGGCTGGGACGCCGCCAAGTTCGAGGCCGCTGGCTTCCGCGCTGTGCCCGGGTGCGTCGTCCGCCGCGGCGCCTTCATCGGCAAGGGCGTGATCATGACGCCGTCCTTCGTGAACATCGGCGCCTATGTCGATGAAGGGACGATGGTCGACACCTGGGCGACGGTCGGCTCCTGCGCCCAGATCGGCAAGAACGTCCATCTCTCGGGCGGCGTCGGTATCGGCGGCGTGCTCGAGCCGATGCAGGCCGGCCCCACCATCATCGAGGACAATTGCTTCATCGGCGCCCGCTCCGAGGTGGTCGAGGGCGTGGTGGTCGGCGAGGGCTCGGTGCTCGCCATGGGCGTGTTCATCTCGGCCACGACCAAGATCGTCGATCGCGCCACCGGCCAGGTCCATGTCGGCAAGGTGCCGCCCTATTCGGTGGTCGTCGCCGGCTCCCTGCCCGGCAAGCCACTGAACGACGGCACGCCCGGCCCCTCGCTCTACTGCGCCGTGATCGTCAAGACGGTCGACGCCCAGACCCGCGCCAAGACCGGCATCAACGAACTGCTGCGCGACTGAGCCAGCGGAGGCGGAGCCTTTGAAAACCCTTCTGAGCGCCGCTTTCCTCTCATTGTTCTCCCTGG
>JAEXKM010000287.1 GCA_023445705.1 Pseudomonadota bacterium | reverse complement strand
GTGTCGTACCACACCACCCGCGCTTTCGTTTCGTCGGCGATCGCCCGAATGGCGGGATGCTCGCGCAGCACCGCGAGCCCGTGCGCCGGCAAACGGCGCAGGAGGTCACGGAACGGGGCTTCGTATTCCGGGAAGGTCGGAAAGACGTTGACGTGATCGTGGATCAGCGAGGTCAGCAGCACCCCGCCTGGATGATAGAGCTGGAACTTGGAGCGGTGATCCGAGCCTGAAAGCACGTACTCATCGCCCTCCAGCGTCATCGGACCGGAACCCCAATGGCCCGTCGCCGGCAAGGACGGCGAAATCGCGCCGACCATCCAGCCGGGATCCAGGCCCGCCTCAAGCATCACGTGCGCGATCAGGGCCGTGCAGGTCGATTTGCCGAACGAGCCGGCCACAACCGTCACGTCACGCTCGCGAGTCACCTCGCCCAGCATTTCCGGGAAGGTGGTGATTCTGATTCCCCGGCGGCGCGCCGCGACCACTTCGGGGTTCGCCTCCCCGCCCAGCTTGGCGCTGGCCCCCAGAACCAGGACGTCCAGGCCTTCGGGCAGATTCGCCGCGTCGAATCGGCGGTGAAACGGAAAGCCCAGTCCCTCCACATAGGTGGACATGGGTGGGAATACGTCTTCGTCCGATCCAGACACCTGATGACCCGCATCGCGCATCAGCAGCGCGACGGCGCTCATCCCGGCTCCAGCTATCCCTGTGAAATGAATGCGCATTTCGAAAAACAGAACCCCTGGCGACGCCCTGTCGTAGCCGTCGGCTGGGGCCGGGTCGATGGCCCACGGGGTCGCGGTCGCCATTGGCCGCCCACAAGCATTAAGACCCACTTAACCGTCGAGGCCGAACCTCCCCAACGTCTTCCGTGAAGACACCCACCATCACAGAACTTTCCTTCAAAGCCCGGCTTCGGCCGGGCTCTTTTTATGATCTGTGGGCAAAGTCGATTTGAGCGCTTGCACACCCGATCATCGCTGGGTATATGCCCGGCCTCCAACGTGATCCCCGATAGCTCAGTTGGTAGAGCAGTCGGCTGTTAACCGACTTGTCGCAGGTTCGAGTCCTGCTCGGGGAGCCACTTGGTTTCGGATTTTCCAGACAATTGAATCGTTTCGCCAGGATGATCCCCTGGCCTCTCCCGGCGCGCACGCTAAGCTTGAGCCCAGGTTCGGGAGCAAGCGATGAAGCGACGTCTTTTCCTGGGCGGCATGGCCGCCGCAGCCGCAGCGCCGGCCTTGGCGCAGGCCCCCGCCGCCGGTCCCGTCCGCGTGAAGCTGGACACTGCGGACGGCCCGATCATGCTGGATCTGTATCCCGACAAGGCGCCGATCACTGCCGGGAATTTCCTGCGCTACGTCGACGAGAAGCGGTTCGACGGCGCGACCTTCTACCGGGCCTCCAAGGTGCCTAACGCGCCGGAGTTTGGCCTGGTGCAGGGCGGCGTGCAGAACGATCCGGCGCGGGTGCTCAAGCCCATCGCCCATGAGCCGACGACCAAGACGGGGCTCTCTCACACCAACGGCGCGATCTCGATGGGGCGGACGAGCCCTGGAACCGCCACCTCCGACTTCTTCATCTGCGTCGGGGACATGACCTACATGGACGCCGACCCGAAGCAGCCGGGTGATAATCTCGGCTTCGCCACCTTCGGCAGGGTGGTCGAGGGCATGGACACGGTGCAGAAGATCCTGGCGGCCCCCACCTCCCCGACCGCGGGCGAAGGGGTGATGAAGGGAGAGATGCTCGCCCAGCCCGTCAAGATCATCACCGCGCGCCGCGTGCCTGGCTGATCGCACGCTCAAGCACCGCGTAGACCTTAGGGTCGGCCGACTGCGCAGCGTTGAAGCGCATGTAGTCGCGCCAACTGCGTGAGGCGCTGAAAGCTTCCCCAGGCGCCAGCACGACGCCTTCGGCAAGCGCCCGCTGGGCGATCTCGCCGCCGTCCACCCCCTGGGGCAGCCGCATCCATAGGAAGATGCCTGCCGCCGGCTCTATCCACGGCGTGAGCCCCAATGGCCGCAAACGAGCCAGGGTTTCGCCTCGCGCCCGCGCCAGGCGCTCACGAAGCGAGGCGAGATAGCGTCGATAGGCTCCGTCGGTGAGGATGGCGTAGGTCAGTTCGGCGGCCAGGCCGCCCCCGCCGAACGAGGTGGCGACCTTGAGATCGGTAAGGCCTTCGATCCAGTCGGCGCGGGCGGCCACGTAGCCGCAGCGTCCGGCCGCCGAGAGGGTCTTGGAGAAGCTGCCGATCACCACCACCCGCTCGAGCCCGTCGAAGGCCGCCAGCCGCGGCGAGGGCTCGGCTTCCAGATCGGCATAGACGTCGTCCTCGACAATCAGCAGGTCGTGCCGCTCGGCGAGCTTTAGCAGCCGATGCGCGGTCACGGCGGAGAGGGTCGCACCGGTCGGATTCTGCGGCCCGGAATTGGTGATGTAGAGCCGCGGCTTGTGGGCGATCAGCGCCGCCTCGAATTGGTCCAGGTCAGGGCCGGCTGGCGTCCAGGGCGCGCCGACGACCTCGACCCGGTGGGCTCGCAGCAAGGCGTGGAAATTGAAGTAGCAGGGATCGTCGACCAGCACGGTGTCGCCGGGTTCGAGCAGAAAGCGGCAGACCAAGTCGAGCGCCTGCACTCCGGACTCTGTGAGCATGATCTGCCCGGGAGGCGCGTCCAGGCCATAGGCCGACAGGCGACGCGTCAAGAACTGGCGCATGGCCGGCGCGCCGAGCGGAGGGCTGTAGTCGGTCAGGTTCGCCTGTGGCGCACGCGCCAGGGCCCGTAGCGAACGGCGCACCGCATCTTCGGGCATCCAGTCGCTCGGGAGCCACCCGCAGCCGGGCTTGAGCGCGCCCGGAGCGGCTTCCAGCGACTGCCGAGACACCCACAAGGGGTCGATGGATCGATCGAGCCTGGGGGCGAGTTCGGCCAGGGCCAGCGGCGGCGTGCGGCCAGCGACGTAGAAGCCTGAGCCGCGCCGGGCCTGAAGCACCCCTTCCGCAGCCAAGCGATCATAGGCTTCCACCACCGTCGACTTCGACACGCCGGCCGCACTCGCGAACGCGCGAATGGACGGCGCCTTGGCGCCCGGCTGCAGCGAACGGGCCGTGATCCGCTCGCGGATTACGGTCATCACCTCGTCCACGCGCGCCATCTGTTATGCCTTTCGAGCCAGTACAGTTTGGTTGAATTGTACCGATGCGTACCTGTCTTCGCGAGTCCGATCCGCCTAGTCCGGCCCCAACGGAGGCGTGACATGGACGACAAGACGAAGGGCTGGATCGACGGCCTGCTGGGCGTGGCGATTTTCTCCGGCTCCCTGCCGGCGACGCGGGTGGCCGTGGCCGACCTGGACCCGATGTTCCTCACGGCGGGCCGAGCGGTCATCGCCGGCGTCCTAGCCCTGGCGCTGCTGACGGCCATGCGGGCGCCGCGGCCGACGCGCCGCGACCTGGCCGCGCTCGCCGTGATCGCGCTTGGGGTCGTGGCGGGCTTCCCCTTGCTGACCGCCATCGCCTTGCGCGAGATCACTGCGGCCCACTCCATCGTCTTCATCGGCCTGCTGCCCATGGCCACGGCGATTTTCGCCGTGGGACGAGCGGGCGAGCGGCCCAGCCCCTCGTTCTGGGCGTTCGCTGGCGTGGGCGCGGCGCTGGTCGCGGTCTTCGCCCTGACGCGAGGCGCCGAGGGTTCGATGAAAGGCGACCTCCTGATGATCGCCGCGGTCGTCATCTGCGGCCTGGGCTATGCGGAAGGCGGGCGGCTCTCGCGCACCCTGGGCGGTTGGCAGGTGATCTGCTGGGCCCTGGTCATCGCCCTGCCCTTAATGGCGCTGCTGGGCCTGCTGACCTGGCCGGAGGACCTGACGCAGGTCGGCGTCCGCGCCTGGCTGGGCCTCGGCTACGTCTCGCTCTTCAGCATGCTGATCGGATTTGTCTTCTGGTACCGGGGCCTCGCCCTTGGCGGCGTGGCGGCGGTGGGCCAGCTTCAGCTTCTGCAGCCGCTGATGGGGCTGGCGCTGGCGGCGTGGCTGCTGGGAGAGCCTGTCGGCTGGTCGATGGCGGCGGTGACCACCGGCGTCGTCCTGTGCGTAGCGGGCGCCAAGCGTTTCGCTTAGCGCCCGCCCAACCCTTAGTCCTTGGCGCGTTCCGAGTAGGTCCAGTCTTCCGTCAGGATGACCACGCGGGTGCCCGTGGTGATGTAGGGCGGGACCATGACGCGTTCGCCGTTGGTCAGGATGGCCGGCTTGTAGGACGAAGAGGCGGTCTGCCCCTTCACCGACGGCTCGGTCTCGGCGATCTCGAAGGTCACGGTGCGCGGCAGTTCCAGGGCGATCGGCACGCCTTCATGCACCGACAGCACCACCGACATGCCGTCGGTCAGCCAGGGCGCGACGTCGCCAACGACGTCTTCCGAAACCACGACCTGGTCGAAGGTTTCGGGCTGCATGAAGTGATAGCCCTCACCGTCCTGGTAGAGGAAGTTGTAGGTCCGGTCGTCGACGAAGGCGCGCTCGACCTGCTCGGTGGTGCGCCAGCGCTCGGAGACCTTCACGCCGTCGGAGATGCGGCGCATGTTGAGCTGGGTCACGGGCGTGCCCTTGCCCGGGTGGATGTTTTCGGCGGTCAGGACGACATAGAGCTTGCCGTCCATGTCGACGACGGCGCCTTTCCTGAGCGAGCTGGCAGCGACCTTCACGTAGTTCGTCCTCAAGCCTATTGGGGAGGCCGGGCATCGGCCTCGCGCGATTCCGCCGATCGGCGGTCTTGCCGCGCACCTACAGGATGAAGGCGAAAATCGCCAGTCATGATCGAATTGGCCGCATAGAGGACGCCGTGCCGATAGCTTCACAATCGCCGTGGTGGCGGGGCGACGTCCACGAGGACCGCCGCCCGTTCCTGATCGCCCGTAACCGGATCACAAAGGCGGTGCGAGGCTGGTTCGAGGATCGCGACTTCATCGAGGTCGAGGGCGCCGCCTTGCAGGTCTCGCCTGGCAACGAGGCCCACCTGCACGCCTTCTCCACAGAAATCATTGGAAATTCCGGCGAGCGCGAGACCCTCTACCTGCACACTTCGCCCGAGTTCGCCTGCAAGAAGCTGCTGGCGGCGGGGGAGCGGCGGATCTTCGATTTCGCCCGGGTCTGGCGCAACCGCGAGCGCGGACCGCTGCACCATCCTGAGTTCACCCTGCTCGAATGGTACCGGACCGGCGAGCCCTATGAACAGCTCATGGTTGACTGCGCAGAGCTTCTGGCGCTCGCGGCCGAGACGATAGGCGCCAAAAACCTCACCTATCGGCAGGTTTCGTGCGATTCATTCCAGGAACCCGAACGGTTGAGCCTGCAGGAAGCTTTCGAACGCTATGCGGGGATCGACCTGCTGGCGAGCGTCGCCGCCGATGGTGACACGGACCGCGAACTTCTGGCCGAGGGCGCGAAGGCCTGCGGAGTCCGCATCGCCGAGGACGACGTCTGGCAGGACATCTATTCGAAGGTTCTGGTCGAGAAGATCGAGCCCAACCTGGGCGCAGGCCGTCCGACGATCCTCTGCGAGTATCCGATCAGCGAGGCGGCGCTGGCGCGCCCCAAGGCCAGCGACCCGAGGGTCGCCGAACGGTTCGAGCTCTATGCCTGCGGGGTCGAGCTCGCCAACGCCTTCGGCGAACTGACCGATCCCGTCGAGCAGCGGCGGCGCTTCCAGGCCGAGATGGACGAGAAGGCCCGCGTCTACGGCGAACGCTATCCCATCGACGAGGATTTCCTCGCCGCGCTGGCGCACATGCCGCCGGCCTGCGGGTCGGCGCTGGGCTTCGACCGGCTGGTGATGCTGGCGACGGGGGCCAGCCGGATCGAACAGGTCGTCTGGACCCCGGTCGCCGGCGCCTAAGGGCCGCAATTGCCCCGCGCGGCCCCATGGGCCATATGCGCGGCGATGAGCACCCTTCGCAAACCGGCGGAACTCGTGGCCGCGGGCCTGGCGCCGATGGAGCGCCTGCCCGAGCTGGAACGCGTGGCCGAGCGCTACGCCCTGGCCATCACGCCGGCCATGGCCGAACTGATCGACCCCAATGATCCGGACGACCCCATCGCAAGGCAGCTCATGCCCACCCCAGCCGAGCTCGAGATGGACTCGCTGGAGCGCGACGACCCCATCGGCGACTTCGCCTTCAGCCCGGTCGAGGGCATCGTCCACCGCTATCCCGACCGGGTGCTGCTGAAGGTCACGCACACCTGCGCCGTCTACTGCCGGTTCTGCTTCCGCCGCGAGATGGTCGGCCCCGAGGGCCTGAAGCCGCTGACCAGCGAGACCCTGGACGCCGCCATCGCCTACATCGCCGGTCGCCCGGAGATCTGGGAAGTGATCCTAACCGGGGGCGACCCGTTCGTCCTCTCCCCTCGCCGGCTTAGCGACATCTCTGAGCGCCTGGCGGCGATCGATCACGTGAAGGTCGTGCGCTACCACACCCGCGTCCCGGTCGCCGATCCCGCAGCAGTGACCGACGAACTGGTCGAGGCCATCAAGTGCGAGGGCAAGGCGGTCTATGTCGCGCTCCATGCCAACCACGCGCGGGAGATGACCGCCGCGGCGCGGGCGGCCTGCGCCAGGATCATCGACGCCGGTGTGCCGATGCTGAGTCAGACCGTGCTGCTGAAGGGCGTCAACGACGACCCGGAGGTGCTGGGCGCGCTCATGCGCAGCTTCGTCGAGACGCGGATCAAGCCCTACTACCTGCACCAGGGGGATCTCGCCCCCGGCACCGCCCATCTGCGGACCAGCATCGAGGAAGGCCAGGCGCTGATGCGCGCCATGCGCGGCCGCTTCTCCGGCCTTTGCCAGCCGACCTACGTCCTCGACATTCCCGACGGCCACGGCAAGGTCCCGGTCGGGCCCAACTATGTCGGCGAGGCGAGCGTCGAAGACCCCCGCGGGACCACGCACGCCTATCCGCCGAAGAGCTGAGCTCCGGCTACAGGTAGGGTCCCCACATGAGGGCGATGGTCCCGAAGACGCCGGTCGCCGTATAGGCGGCGGCCAGGACGACGGCCACGGCGGCGAAGGCCTTCAGGCCGATGCTGTCGCGCCTGGAGGCGACGAAGTAGAGCTCAAGCAAGGCCAGCGGGATCAGGTAGCTGCCGAAGACGAGCACGACGTCGGCGGGGCCTGAAAGGTTGTCGGTCATGCCCAAGGGCCCTTGGTTGACCAGGACCCAGCCCATGAGCCCGACCCTCAGGAACCAGACGCCGCTGACGACCATGAAGGTCCGCATGGCCCAGATCCGGTGGCGCTCGAAGCGGCGCTGAACCGCACTGCGCCAGGCCAGGCCGGCGAAAAGCAGGATGAGCAGGCCGTTGATAAGAATGGCGACCGCCGAGACGACGGAAAGATAGGTTCCCCGGACCACCGCTAGCCAGATCCCGCTTAAGGCCATGAAGCAGGCGATCACGAGGAAGCTCCGGCCGGTCCAACGGTGCAGGGCCGGCTGAGCCCGACGCAGGGCGGGCACGAGCTGCATCAGCCCCATGAGCGTCACGACGGACGCCAGAAGGACGTGGGCGGCGAAGACGAGGTTGCCGGCCTTATCGCCGGCGACATAGCCATCGATCAGCGGCTTGTCGTTCCAGGCCGCGAAGTCGCCGCGGGCGGTGCGGACGCCATAGAAGGCCAGGATGAACCAGATGAAGGCGGCCTGCCCGAAGGCGGCGACGAGGAACCATGAGACGCCCGCCCAGCGCAGGGCGGTCGCCGCCAGGCTCGCAGTGGTGACGGAAGGATATGTGGTCGACATGAGTGCTCCGGCGAGGACCTCGGGATGAGGCGATCTGCACGGGATGCGGGCGTGGCGCAGACGCCGTCTCGCCGATTTGGAATTCGGCCAGAACTTCCCAGCGCGCGGGCGCCGGGCGCTGGACAGCCGGGCGCGCCCGCGCCATGAAAAACGTCCGCACCTGGGAGGACCGGATGTTCAGGGCGTCCGCCCTCAGCTCCCCGACCGGCCGCACGCTGCGGCCCTGGCGTTCGCCTAGCCGGCTGAGCGCCTATGGCGCGTTCGCGGTCGTCTCGTTCGTTTGCTACATCGCCGCCCAGTTGGCGGAGGCGCCGCTCGCCACGGGCTTTGCGATTATCGGCCTGGGCGCATGCGGATGGTCCTGGCTGCTGGCGCGGGCGCTGTTCGACCCGGCCGAGCGCGACGCCCGGTGGGCGCGCGTCGTGGGCTTCACAGTAGTCATTTCAGGGGGTCTTACGGTTCTCGCCCCGCCTGGCGGCGAGCTCTCCCGCTTCACCGAGAACATCTACGCCCTCAGCGGATCGGCGGCGCTGCTACTGACCTTCGTCGAGCCGTTCCATCGCTACCACCCGAGCCTTCCGGCCGCCGAGAAGCGCTTCCGCGCCGCGTTTCTCGGCGTCTACACCCTGTTGATCCTGACCTCGATCATCGGGCTGCGCGCCGCCGACAGCGTGGCGAGCGCTCACGCCAACAGCGTCATCAAGAGCATATGCGCCCTCGTCGGCCTCGCTGCCGCCGCCGCCGCCGTCTGGCACCGCCACCGCCATCCGCTCGAAATGGGCCGGGAGCGGTCAGCGGCAAAGCGTACGGTGACCGCAGACGACGCCCGGCTGGCCGAGCGCCTCCAACGGCTGTTGCGCGAGGAAGAAATCGACCGGGATCCGGACCTGCGGATCGGCGATGTGGCCAAGCGGCTGGGCGAGCCGGAATACCGGGTCTCCCAATGCGTCAGCCTTGGCCTCGGCTTCGCCAACTTCAACAGGCTGATCAACCACCATCGCGTCGAGCGGGCGAAGGCGCTGCTCGCCGACCGGCACGAGCGACGGTCGATCCTGGAGATCGCCTTCGAGTGCGGTTTCGCATCCATCGGGCCGTTCAACCGCGCCTTCAAGGATGAAGTCGGCCTCACGCCCAGGGCCTTTCGCGCAGCCAGCCGTGGCGGCGAGGACCTGACCGCGGGCTGACAAATCGCGGTTCGGCGACTACCGTCCCATCGTCCGAGCAACGACTCTGGCGGGGGGAGACATCATCATGGGCGGCAGAGGCGCGGTTCTTTCGGCCATCCTTTGGGGCGGGCTCGTCGCGGCGACGCTGGATATCGGCGCCGCGGTGCTGATCAGCGGCAAGAGCTTCGGCTTCATCCTCCAGTTCATCGCCAGCGGGCTGGTCGGGAAGGCGTCCTTCGAGGGCGGCGTCGCGACGATGGCGCTGGGCCTGGCGCTGCAGGAGCTGATGGGCCTGATCATTGCGGCGGTGTTCGTCCTGGCTAGCCTGAAGCTGCCGGTGCTGCGGCGCCGGTGGTCGATATGGGGGCTGCTCTACGGGGCCGGGATCTTCGCGGTGATGAACTATGTGGTCGTACCGCTTTCCGCGGTCGGGCGGTTTCCGAAGTTCAGCCCAGAATCCTTTGTGAAGAACCTCGTGGCCATGCTGCTGTTTGGCTTGATCGTCGCGTGGTTTGCGCGCCGGCGGCTTGGCGGGGGCGTGGCTTAGCCTCCCTGACGGGAGGCCCCCTCAGTCAGCTTCGCTGACAGCTCCCCCAGCGGGGGAGCATCTTGATTCCTGCGATCACGCAGATGGAAGCGCTCACGGTTCGTCATGGCCGGGCCGCCAGGTCCCGGCCATCCATAGACACGAGGGACTGCCGGAAACCCTGATGCGTATGGATCTCCGGCACGCGTGCGCGGCCGGGGATGACGATCAAGGCCGAAGAGAACTTGCGTGTCAGCCGACGATGCTGCGGGCCACGGCTTCGGCGACCTTGATGCCGTCGATGGAGGCCGAGAGGATGCCGCCCGCGTAGCCGGCGCCTTCGCCGGCGGGATAGAGGCCGACGGTGTTGAGGCTCTGGAAGTCGGCGCCGCGCTTGATGCGGACGGGCGAGGAGGTCCGGGTCTCGACCCCGGTCAGGACCGCGTCCGGATCATCGAAGCCGGGGATCTGGCGCGCGAAGGCCGGCAGGGCCTCGCGGATCGCGGTGATGGCGTAGTCGGGCAGGCAGGTCGAAAGGTCGGTGGGCGTGACGCCGGGACGATAGGACGGGACGATCTCGCCCAGGGCGGTGGACGGCTGGCCAGCCAGGAAGTCGCCGACCCGTTGGCCGGGGGCGGCATAGGTCCCTCCCCCGGCTTCGAACGCGCGGGCCTCCCATTGGCGTTGCAGCTCGACGCCGGCGAGCGGGTGGCCGGGATAGTCCTTTTCCGGGTCGATGCCGACGACGATGCCGGCGTTGGCGTTCCGCTCGTTGCGGGAATACTGGCTCATGCCGTTGGTGACGACGCGGCCCGGCTCGGAGGCGGCGGCGACCACCGTGCCGCCCGGGCACATACAGAAGCTGTAGACGGTCCGGCCGTTCGAACAGTGATGCGAAAGGGAATAGGCCGCAGCGCCCAGGTCCTTGTGGCCGGCGCTGGTCCCGAACCGCGCCCGGTCGATCCAGGATTGCGGGTGCTCGATCCGGAAACCCAGGGAGAACGGCTTGGCTTCCATGTGGACGCCGCGGTCGTAGAGCGCCTGGAACGTGTCGCGCGAGGAGTGACCGAGGGCGAGGACCACATGGTCGGCCTCGATATAGCCGCCGCCCTGCAGGCGCAGGCCGCGAAGCCGGCGGACGCCCTCTTCCTCCACGATGTCGAAATCCTCGACCTTGTGCTGGAAGCGGTACTCGCCGCCGAGGGCCTCGACCTTCTCGCGCATGGCCTCGACCATGGTGACCAGCCGGAAGGTGCCGACATGGGGGTGAGCCTCGGTGAGGATTTCGGGCGGCGCGCCGGCGGCGACGAACTCGGTCAGGACCTTGCGGCTGAGGAAGCGCGGATCCTTGACCTGGCTGTAGAGCTTGCCGTCAGAGAAGGTGCCGGCCCCGCCCTCGCCGAACTGGACGTTGGATTCGGGGTCGAGTTCGCCGCGCCGCCAGAGGCCCCAGGTGTCCTTGGTGCGCTCGCGCACCACCTTGCCGCGTTCGAGGATGATCGGGCGAAAGCCCATCTCGGCCAGGATCAGGCCTGCGAAGAGACCGCACGGGCCGGCGCCGATGACGACGGGGCGCTTGGCCAGAGTCGCGGGGGCGCGGGCGACCTGATGGTATTCCATGTCGGGCGTCGGCTGGACGTTACGGTCGCCGGCGAGCCGCGCCATGACCGCCGCCTCGTCGCGGAGAGTGACATCCACCGTGTAGACCATGAGGATCGCGGCCTTGCGGCGCGCGTCGTTGGCGCGGCGGAAGACCGCGTAGTCGATCAGGTCGGCGGCAGGCACGCCCAGACGCTCGAGGATCGCGGCAGGCAGGGCCGCTTCCTCGTGGCCGAGGGGAAGCTTCAGTTCGGTCAATCGCAGCATTGGGCGGCTTTTAGCCTAGACCTCCCCTGACGGGGAGGCCCCCTCAGTCAGCCGATGGCTGACAGCTCCCCCAGCGGGGGAGCATCTTGGCTC
>JAEXKM010000218.1 GCA_023445705.1 Pseudomonadota bacterium | reverse complement strand
GTGAGGTCCCGGCGCTTGCCGTTTTCAGGTTGTCGCCACGCCTTAGTTCTTGGCGGCGGCGGGGCCGTAGAGCAGGCCGTTGAACAGGAACTTGAAGGTCCCGTACGACTGCGCCCGTTGGGTGACTTCCGGTCCCATGACCAGCAGCTTGCCCTTGCCCACATCGACGTCGAGCACCGCGGTGGAGCCGTTCAGCTTCTCTTGGCCGACCGCCCAGCCGCTGCGAAGCGGGGTGGGGGTGTCGAACCAGGAGACGCGCGCCACGCCGCTGGCCGAGGCCTTCACGTTGAAGGTGGGGCTGCGGTCGAAGAACACGTCCACGTCCTGCGGCAGGCCGTAGGCGAGGGGCTGGGTGTTATCGACCTTGGTGCGGAGAACCGAACCCGGAATGAAGAATTCCTTCGTCGACAGGCCGACCTGCTTGCCGCCCTCGTTCTTGGCCACCGCGACCTCGACGGGAGCGCCCAGCAGGGTCGCCAGACGGCCCGACGAACCGATCGTGATCACCGTGCCGCCGTTCTTGGCGAACTCGGCGATCTGCGGGACGGTTGTCTGGTCGGTGATCTTGCCGAGCCACGGACGGTATTCGGCAGGGATGTCCTCGGCCTTGGGCTGGGAACCGCCGCGGGTCGGACGGAAGGGGCCGCCCTGAGGCGCCGGCACCACGCCGTCGGCGAAGACCAGGACGTCGAAGTCCTTGCCGATGTCGCCGGCGTCGAGACGCTGCGGATAGACCACCTCGAAGGGCGCTTCGAACTGTTCGAAGAGCCAACGGTTCCAGCCCGAGGGCATGGAGCCGCCGTAGACGTCGACCAGGCCGATGCGGACTGGCTTCAGGGCCATGGCTTCGCCGGCCGGCTTGGCGGCGACCGCGTAGGCGTCGATGCCCAGATCCTGCACGCCCTTGGAGATGATTTCCTGGGCCTGGGCCGAGGCCGGCACCCAGATCGCGCCGGGGCCGAAGCTTTCCTTGCCGGCCTTGGCGCCGGTCTTCAGCCAGTACACGGGCTGTCCGGCCTTCAGCAGGCGGTTGGTCAGGGTGAAGCTGCGGTTGGTCTCGTGGCTGATCAGCCAGCCGGCCTTGCCCGAGCCCTTCACGGCGCCCGGCTGGACGGCGATCAGGTCAGGCACGCGCTCGAACGGACCCTCGAAGCCATCGAGGATGCGGTCGTACTTGATGCCCATCTGGTAGGCGAGGGTGTAGCCGGTGATGTCGTACGGCGCCTTCGGCGGACCGCCCGGATATTCGGTGTCGTGCGGGTGATCCTGCGGCTCGAACATGTCGAGCACGTGCGGGCGATAGGCCTGGGCCGTCTTCACCACATAGGAGCCGGCCGGATAGGTCTTGGCGCCGACCTTAAAGGGCTTGGTCGCCTTGTCCACGTCCACGCCGCTCTTGATCAAAGCGTTCAGGAACGCGACCACGGTGGGCATGTCGGCCTGGTCGGCCGGAATGACGTAACCGCGGGGATCGCGGTTTTCCGGCTTCTGCAGCACCTTGTAGAGGCTGGGATCAACCGCGCCGGCGCGGCCGAAGAAGGACGCCATCATCGCGTCTTCCTCGCCGGGCTTGGCGTTCTTGGCGGCTTCCTTAAGCGCGTCGACCTTGGTCGGAGTGATGGTCCAGCTGTCAGTCGAACCCTTGGCGATGCTGTTCGCGCCCATCTTGTAGATGTTGAACAGCATGCGCTCGCGGTTGCGCGAGGCGTAGTCGATCACCGCGCGGTCGAGGGCGTACTGGTACTCGACCGTCTGGCTCAGATGCCAGGTCTGCGGCGCGATCGGCATGGGCCGGTCGCCGTTCGCCAGTTGCAGGTCCGGAACCAGGGCCACAGACGCCGGGGTCGGGCCGCCGATGATCTCGGTCAGCAGGCCGACCGAGTTGTGGAAGTAGGCGATCGAGCGCTCCATCCCGTTGTGCCAGGTGGAGTAGGACGCCGCGCTGCGGGCCCCGGAGCCGGGCTTGTCCTCGGCGACCAGTCGGCTGTGCATCGCCATCCCCACCTCTTGCAGGGTGGTCATGACCAGCGGGTCGTAGTTGTAGTTGAAGGGGTCGCGGAACGGCGGAACGAACACCACCATGCCCGTCGGGCCGGTCTGGTGCTGGTTGAAGATGATCTGCGGGTACCACTCGCGGAACAACTGCTTGTTCACATTGGTGGTTTCGGCCATCTGCGACATGTAGCTGTCGCGGTTGTTGTCGTGCCCGATGTACTTTTGATAGAGGCGCGGGATCGACTCGAACTCACGCTTCTTCGGGTCTGGGTTGCGCATGTACCAGTCGGAGACCAGCTCCATGCCGTCCGGATTGTCGTGCGCGAAGAGGATGATCACATCATCCAGCATGCGCAGGGTCTCGGGGTCGTTGAGCGTCAGCATCCGGTAGAGGACCTGGATCTGTCCCTGCGACGTGACGGTCTCGGTGGCGTGCAGGCCAGCATCGATCCAGACCACCGCCTTGCCCTCGGCCGCCAGCTTGGCGGCTTCTTCCTTGGACAGGCCCTCGGCCTTGGCCAGGCGCTTGGAGATGCTCTTGTAGTGGTCGAGCTTGGCGAGGTTGGCCGGCGAGGAAACGATCGCCATCCACTGGGTGCGGCCTTCTTCGGTCTTGCCGAAATCGACCAGCTTCATGCGGTCGGACTGAGACGCCAGGGTCTTCAGGTAGGCCTCATAGGCCGTGTAGTCCGCTAGGAAATAGTCGCTGCCCGGGTTCTGGGCGAAGGCTTCGCTCGGCGGGGTTATGGTCGCAGCGTTTGCGCCGCCGCCCATGATCATGACCAGCGCCAATGCGGCCCCGGTCATTGCGTGTTTTCGCGTCATTTGATCCCCCGCTTCTTACTGCGTGACTCGGCATGCCCAACACGGACACGCCTCACTAGGCCAGACGCACGCGTGGCGCGATTCCGCACCTACGCCTTGGGCTGATTTTTGTGGGGAGAAGGATACCCGACCCTTGAAGGCCGGTTGCGGGACCCGGCGTGGCCGGGTCCCGACGTCGTGCGGCTTACTCGGCGCCGCCGGCCTTGCGGTAGTCCAGCGGCGGCTTACGATCGCCGAGCAGGGACTTGTAAGTGAAGCCGTCGCCTTGGCGCTGCTTCAGCTCGGCCTTGGCCTGAGCGATCAGTTCCGGATTGGAGAACAGTTCCGCGCCCGTGATCGACAGGGTCTTGGCCGCCAGGGCCGCGCCCTTAAGGCCGATGCTCATGCCGCCGGCGGCCACGTTCTGCCAGCTATGGCCGGCCGAGCCGGGCACGAAGGTGGCGGTCGACAGGCCCACGGTCGGGGTGACCCAGCTCACGTCGGCCACGTCGGTCGAGCCGCCGCCTGCGTCGCCGGAAGTGTCGGCGTCGTGGTATTCCTGCACCTTGCCGACCGAGGAGAGATCGCCGCCGCCCTTGGGCAGGGACTTGGCCAGTTCCTGGGCGAACTTGGTTTCCTCAGGCGTCCAGGTGATGCCGCCGACGCTGCTCAGCGACTGGTACATGACCTTGCCCAGCACATCGTTGGGCAGGAGGTTGTAGACGCCGCCGGTCTGTTCGAACTCGACCTTGGTGCCGGTGATCATCGCCGCGCCTTGGGCTGCGGTCTTCACGCGGTCCATGACGTCGACCACGATCTTCGGGTCGGCGTTGCGGACGTAGTAGTAGACCTCGGCGAAGTCGGGGACGACGTTCGGCGCTTTGCCGCCGTTGGTGATCACATAGTGGATGCGGGTGCGGTCCGGGATGTGTTCACGCAGGTAGTTGTTGGCGACGTTCATGATCTCCACGCCGTCCAGGGCCGAGCGGCCTGCCCACGGGGCGCCCGCGGCGTGGCTCGACTGGCCGTAGAAGCGGAACTTGCCGCTGATGTTGGCCATCGAGGTGCCCTGGTTGGCCGAGTTGGTGTTGCCCGGGTGCCAGTGCAGGGTGACGTCTACGTCGTTGAAGAGGCCGTCGCGGACCATGTAGACCTTGCCGGAACCGCCTTCTTCGGCCGGGGTGCCGTAGACGCGGACTTCGCCCTGGACCTTGTTCTGGACCATCCAGTTCTTCAGGGCGATGGCTGCGGCGGTCGACGCGGCGCCGAACAGGTTATGCCCGCAGCCATGGCCGGCGTCCTGGCCGGGGATGGGCTGCTTGGTCGGCACGGCGGCTTGCGACAGGCCGGGCAGGGCGTCGAATTCGGCGAGGATAGCGATGACCGGACCCGAGCCGTTCTTGAAGCTGGCGATGAAGCCAGTGGGCTCGCCGGCGACCCCGGCCTGGACCTTGAAGCCGGCGGCCTTCAGTTGGTCCTGCAGGACCGCGCTGCTCTTGGTTTCCTGGTAGCCGAGCTCGGCGTAGCTCCAGATCTTCAGGGCCGCGTCGTTCATCTTGGGCGTATAGGAATCCACCGCCGAGATGAGTTGGTTGCGGCCTTCGGCCGTCAGCGGAGCTGCGTTGGCTGCGCCGGCGGCAAGCCAAGCAGTGGCGCAAAGGGCGCTGGTGGCCAGCGCCTTGGTAATCGTCTTCATGAGTCCTCCAGGCCGCCAGCGCATAAGGGCGCTGGCCCTCGGGCTCAAGACGCAGCTTGTCGCAAAATCCTCACTCGCTCGTGAGGGGGCGCAACTCGATTGTCGTGGATGACGTCTCGACGCCTCGCGCCATGCCATAGGCCTCGAGGGTGGCGACGAAGCCGGCGACGTCCCCCGACTTGAAGCGACCGCTGAGCGGGGCGGCGGCCAGGGCAGGGTCCGTGATCCGGATCTTCCGCGTCGAATAGCGGTTCATCTCGTCGACGATCGAGGCGAGCGGGCGGTTGTCGAACACCAGGCGGCCGTCGCGCCAGGTCGCGAGTTCGGCGATGTTCCGCGTCTCCACCGTCCACGGGCTGTCGCCGACCTGCATCAGCTGCCGGCCGGGAGTCAGGTCGACCGACGTGTCGGTGTCGGCCACTCGGATCTTCCCCTCGATCAGGCTCACCGACCATCGGCCGGGATCCACGCGAACGTCGAAGGCGGTGCCGAGCGCCGTGACGGAGCGACCCGCAGCGGTGACCACGAATGGGCGTTCGGGGTTCTTGGCGACTTGGAAGAAGGCTTCGCCCCGAACCACAGTCAGGGCCCGGTTCGCGCCCCATTCGGTGAGGCGAACCTCGGAGTCGGTGCTGAGGGTGACCTTCGAACCGTCTTCGAGCGTGAAAGTCTGCTGACCGCCAACGGGCGTATGGTAGACAGCGATGGCCTGGGCGGTGGCGACGGCCGCCGGCTGCTGAGTCTGGTGCTGCGATTGCCGCCAGGAGCCGACGCCGAGCGCGGCCCCGCCCGCGAGCACGATCGCGGCGATCCCAGCCGCCCAGCGCATCTGAGGCGCGCGCTTGGCTTGCGCGAACTCGGCCCGCAGCGCTTCGCGCGCCGCCAGGATCTCGGGCTCGTCTTTCAGTTCCCCGACGTGGTCCCAGGTCGCACTGACCTGCGCCCATTCGGCCGGATGTCGGGGGTCGGACGCGAGCCAAGCCTTGAAGGCGCATCGCAGTTCGTTGTCATCGGGGCGGCGTTGCAGACGTACGAACCACGACGCGGCGTCCGGGCTACCGGAAGAACCGTCTTGTCGGTGGTTGTCGTTCATCGGTTTCCTGCAACCGGATCGAGATGATCCGAAGGGCCTTGGTGACGTGCTTTTCGACCGCACTCACCGAGATGCCAAGTTGAGCCGCAACCGCCTTGTAGCTCAAGCCCTCGAAGCGGACGAGCATGAAAGCGGCGCGGGTGCGGGGCGAAAGCTCTGCCAGGGCCGCCATCGCCACCGAAGCCTCCTGCTTGGCCTGGAGGATTCGATCTGGTGAGAGTTCGTCCAGCGGGTGATGGATTTCCTCAAGCTCGCAGTGCGCGCCGCGTCGGCGGACCGTGTCGCGGCGACGCCGGTCCAACAGGACATTGGTCGCGGTCTGGAAAATGAAGCTGGAGAGATTGGTGACCTCGCCGCCTTGGCGGCGATTGTGCAACCGGAGCAGAACTTCCTGAATCAGGTCGTCGATTTCATGACCGTCAGCGCGGCGGCGGAAGAAAGCCCGCAAGGCTTGCTGGTAAGGGATCGAGGCATGTGCGAGTCCTTCCGGCTCGCCCCTGGCCCCGGACGTTTCAGCCCAAGCCATACTGATTACCCAACACCCCACTTTGTCTTGTTGCTGTCATGGTTGTTGATCGAGCGTCGCAGGTCAACGACCTCGCGGAAGGGCGTGTTCGAAAACCGGGCGATGCTGGATTTTGAGGCACAGCTTGGGCGGGCCTCGGCGCCACAGACCTGTGACAAACAAACAACCATCACATTGGCGGACTGGGCTAGCTTACCTGAGGTGAGCCGTGGGAAGTGCAGGCGGCAGGGAGCTGTGCGCCTGTTTAAGTTCGTCCGTATCTGGGTCTTGGTCGCGGCGGTCCTCGCCTTAAGCGGGCCGGCGTTTGCGGCTGCTCCGAAGCCGGCCTTTTCGATTCCCGCCGGCCTGCGGCTGGATCGGGCCTTGACCCGGTTCTCGGTGCAAAGCGACCGCGACATCCTCTTCGACCCGAAGATCGCCACTGGGCGCAGCACGAAGGGCGTGACGGGGGCGATGGACCCCGACCTGGCGCTCAGAGAGCTTCTGCGTGGCTCTGGCCTGACTTGGCGTGTGTTTCAAGGGCGCTACCTCATCGAGGTCGCACCGCTCGCGGCGGCGGTTGAGCCCCCGTCCGAGGTCGAGGGCGTGATCGTTACGGCGACACGCCGGCCACTGCTCGATCAGCTCACGCCCATGTCTGTGCGCGCCTTGTCGGGAGACGAGCTGACTCGCGCCGGCGCCGTCACGTTCCAGGATGCGGCCGCCCTGCTGCCAGGGCTGACCCAGACGAGCACCGGAACCGGCCGTAATCGCCTGAGCGTCCGAGGCGTGTATGGCTCCGGCGAGGCGACCACCGCGCTCTATTACGACGATGTCCCGGTTACGGGGCCGAGCGGCACGACGGCCGACCCCGGCGGCTCTTCGCCCGAGCTGCTGCTGGTCGACGTCGAGCGGCTGGAGCTGCTGCGCGGGCCGCAAGGCACCCTGTACGGCGCCAGCGCGATGGGCGGGGCCCTGAAGGTGGTCTTCAGGCGGCCCGATCTCTCTCGCGCAGGGGGGACGCTGTCGCTCGAGGGAAATACGATCGCGGGCGAAGTCGGCGATGCCCAGAGCGTGGTGCTGAACCAGCCGCTGGTGCGCGACAAGGTCGGCGTGCGCCTCACCGCCTATCGTCGGCGAGAGCCGGCCTTTGTCGACAATAGCCGGCTCGACCTGCAGGAAACCAACGGGGGACTCGTCTGGGGCGGCCGGCTGGGCGTGGGCATCGAACCCACCGAAGACCTGCAGATCAATCTTTCGGCCACGTATCAGGACGCGCACGACGACGACACCAGCGGCGGCTCGCTGGGGTCGCCTTCGAACATCTCGTCCAACTATGTGCGAACGCCTTTCGAGAGCCGGATGAAGCTCTATGAAGGCGCGATGAGCTGGCGCTTGGCGGGCATGAGGCTGTCGGCGACCGCGGCGACCTACACCTGGAACAGTCTCCGGCGGATCGAATACACCGGCACCCTGCTGGCCGAGCGGGAGAGCCCGGACGGCTGCAAGCGCTACCTCGCCCTGGCGCCGTCCTTCGCCTGCACGGCCGACCAGCAGATCGCTTACTCCGCCTATGTGGACAGCCGGGCCCCGGGGCTTCTCAATCAGCCGATCGAACTCGACGCCCAGGTCCAGGAGGTGCGCCTGCAGTCCGAGGCGGCGGGCTTTCTCGCCTGGACGCTCGGGGTCTTCCACGAGATCCGTAAGGACACCATCGACAGCCAGGTGGTCGTCGGCTCCACCCTGACCGGAGAGCCTGACTTCGAGCGCGGCTTCACCGGCCGGCGGATCGTGGAGAGCCGGTTGAGCCAACGGGCGGCGTTTGGCGAGATCACCTTCGGCGCCGACCGCGACACCTCCCTGACCCTGGGCGCGCGGCGCTTCGAGTACGACAAGATCACGACGGGCCAGGCCTTGGTGGTCAACGTGATCTCCAACACCTCGGAAGCCAATTTCAGCAGCGCCACCGGCGAAGACGGTTGGAGCGTGAAGGTCCTGGGCAGCCGCCGCCTAGCGCCCAGCGTGATGATGTACGCACAGGCGTCCCAGGGCTTCCGTCCCGGCGGCATCAACACCGTGCCCAGCTTGCCGCCGAACCTGGCGGCCTATGGGGCCGACAGCCTCTGGAACTACGAGCTCGGCCTCAAGAGTTCCTGGCTGGGGAACCGCCTGGTGTTCAACGCGGCGATCTACGAGATCGACTGGGAGGACATGCAGTACAGCGCCACCAGCACCAACGGCGCCTTCGGCTACATCACCAATCTTGGGAAGGCGCGTATCCGGGGCCTGGAGGCGGACACCAGCTTTGTCCTGAACTCGGCTTGGCGAGGTGGCGTCAGCCTGACCCTGACCGACGCGGTGCTGACGCGCGACCAGACCAGCGCGGAGGGGGCGGGCCTGGGCTCGGCGGGCGACCGCATACCCGCCATCCCGCGTGCGGGTGCCCAGGGCTGGATGGAATACCGCCGGGACCTTGGAGGCGGCGCCCAACTGCTGCTCCGCGGGGATGCGACCTATGTGGGACGTTCCCACAGCACGTTCGACGTCGCCAACGCCATAGACGTCGACCTGGGCGACTACTGGCTGTTCAATGTCCGGGGCGGCGTGCGCAGGGCCAACTGGACGCTCAACGCCTTCGTGGAAAACCTGACCGACACCGACGATCCTTCCTTCGCCACTACGGGGCGCCAGCCGCAGGTCTTCGTTCCCCGTCCGCGCCAGTTCGGACTGTCCGCGACCTATGATTTCTAGGTGGCGTCACATTCGGACGTAATGGGGCTGGCGGCGGGAAAAGAACATCTTGTGAACCCAGAACAAAGCGCGTACCCATTCTTTCGACGGCCAGCCGCTTAGCCGCGTCGGACTGTCGGGTTGGAATCATGAAACAAGGGGCGCCTTGCAATGAGTCAGTCGGCGTTGAAGCTCGTGGGACGAGAAGAAGGCGATAAGCAGCGCGCGCTGGAAGCGGCGATCGCGCAAATCGATCGGGCCTTTGGCAAAGGCTCGGTGATGAAGCTTGGCGAAAAGAGCCATATCGAGGTCGAGGCAGTGTCCACCGGCTCGCTCGGCCTGGATCTGGCGCTAGGCATCGGAGGCCTGCCGAAGGGGCGGATCGTCGAGATCTACGGTCCGGAAAGCTCCGGCAAGACCACCTTGGCGCTGCACGTGGTGGCCGAGGTTCAGAAGGCCGGCGGCGTCGCCGCCTTCGTCGACGCTGAGCACGCGCTCGATCCGCAATACGCCAATAAGCTGGGCGTCAATCTGGACGACCTGCTGGTCTCCCAGCCCGACACCGGCGAACAGGCGCTCGAGATCACCGACACCCTGGTCCGATCCGGCGCCATCGACATCATCGTCATCGACTCGGTGGCGGCCTTGACGCCTCGCGCCGAAATCGAAGGGGAAATGGGCGACCAGCTCCCCGGCCTGCAGGCTCGCCTGATGAGCCAGGCGCTGCGCAAGCTGACCGCGTCGATCTCCAAGTCGAAGACCCTGGTGATCTTCATCAACCAGATCCGCCACAAGATCGGCGTGATGTACGGAAGCCCTGAGACCACGACAGGCGGCAACGCCCTGAAATTCTATGCCTCGGTGCGCCTCGATATTCGCCGTACTGGCTCGGTGAAGGTGCGCGACGAGGTCGTCGGCAACAACGTCCGCGTGAAGGTGGTGAAGAACAAGGTCGCCCCGCCGTTCCGCGAGGTCGAGTTCGACATCATGTACGGCGAGGGGATCTCCAAGCTGGGCGAAATCATCGACCTGGGCGTCAAGGCCGGGGTCGTCGAGAAGGCCGGCTCGTGGTTCTCCTGGAACTCGACCCGGATCGGACAGGGCCGCGACAATGTCCGGGAATTCCTGAAGAACAACCCGGATATCGCCAGCCAGATCGAGCGTCAGGTCCGCGGCGCGCGGGATGCGATCGAAGATGAATTGCTGGTCGGCCCGACGGGCGACGAAGGCTCCGACGAGGAATAGATCCGCGTCGCTGTCGGTCGTCAGAGTCCGCCGGAACCCGGAGAGGCCTCCAACCCGACATCCGGACCCGCCCGGCGGACATGCCCCCGCACGACTGAACAGCGATGCGCAAGGACGCTTGGACGCAGACCGTCCAAGCGTCCTTTTCCTTTGCGGGGGCCGTCAAAATCCGTAAACGGTCGGCGACGGGGCGGCGCTGAACAGGCGAGCCCCCATATCTACTTCTTTCGTTTCAAGCGTCTGACGAGCCATGCCGAGCCTTAACGAGATCAGGACCGCGTTTCTGAGCTATTTCGAAAAGAATGATCACCTGATCATTCCGTCGGCTCCGCTCGTTCCGCAGAACGACCCGACCCTGCTTTTCGTCAATGCAGGCATGGTGCCGTTCAAGAACTACTTCACGGGCGCCGAAACGCCGCCGGCGCCGCGCGCCGCGTCCTCGCAGAAGTCGGTTCGCGCCGGCGGCAAGCACAACGACCTGGACAACGTCGGCTATACCGCGCGCCACCACACCTTCTTTGAAATGCTGGGGAATTTCTCCTTCGGCGACTACTTCAAGGAAGGCGCGATCGAGCACGCCTGGACCCTCCTGACCAAGGAATTCAAGATTCCCGCGGAGAAGCTTTGCGTAACCGTCTATCACACGGACGACGAGGCGGCCGCGCTGTGGAAGAAGATCGCCGGCCTTCCGGACGAGAAGATCATCCGGATCGCCACCAACGACAACTTCTGGTCCATGGGCGACACTGGTCCGTGCGGGCCGTGCTCCGAAATCTTCTATGACCACGGCGAACACATTCCTGGCGGCCCGCCCGGCAGCCCCGACGAGGACGGCGACCGGTTCGTGGAGATCTGGAACCTGGTCTTCATGCAGTTCGAGCAGTTCGCGGACGGCCGTCGCATCGACCTGCCGAAGCCGCAGATCGACACCGGCATGGGTCTGGAGCGCATCGCCGCGGTCCTGCAGGGCGTCCACGACAACTACGACGTCGATCTTTTCCGCACGCTGATCGCGGCCTCGAAGGACCTCGTGGGCGGCGGCTCCAACGGGCCCTCGCACCGGGTCATCGCCGACCACCTGCGCTCTACCAGCTTCCTGATCGCCGATGGCGTCTCGCCGTCGAACGAAGGCCGTGGCTACGTTCTGCGCCGGATCATGCGGCGGGCCATGCGCCACGCCCACCTGCTGGGCGCCGAACAGCCGCTGATGCACCGTCTCGCTCCGGTCCTGGTGGCGGAAATGGGCGAAGCCTATCCGGAGCTGCGCCGCGCCGAGCCGGTCATCGTGGAAACCCTGCGTCAGGAGGAAGAGCGCTTCCGCCGCACGCTGGGCCGTGGGATGGCGCTGCTCGACGAAGCGACCGCCAACATGAACCCCGGCGACATGCTGTCGGGTGAGACCGCTTTCAAGCTTTACGACACCTACGGCTTCCCGCTCGACCTTACGCAGGACGCGGTGCGCAACAAGGGCCTCAGCGTCGACCTGAGCGGCTTCGAAGACGCGATGAAGCGCCAGCGCGACCAGGCCCGTGAAGCCTGGACCGGTTCTGGCCAGGCTGCGCAGGCCGCCGAGTGGTTCGGCATCCGCGAGCGGCTCGGCGCGACCGAGTTCCTCGGCTACGAAACGACCGAAGCGACCGGCAAGCTGCTGGCCTTGGTGTCGGGCGGCGCCGAGATCGACAAGGCGGCCAGCGGAGAGACCGTGCTGGCGATCTTCGATCGCACGCCGTTCTACGCCGAGAGCGGCGGCCAAGCCGGCGACGTGGGCGAGATCGAGTGGGCGGGCGGCAAGGCGCGCGTCCTCGACACTCAGAAACAGGCCGGCGACCTCTTCGTGCACGAGATCGAAGTGCTGCAAGGCGAACTGACGGTCGGCGCCGAGGCGCGGCTGGCGGTGGATCCGGACCTGCGCACGGCGACCCGCGCCAACCACTCGGCGACGCACCTGCTCCACGCAGCCCTGCGCAACGTCCTGGGCCCGCATGTGTCCCAGAAGGGCCAGATGGTGGATGGTGAGCGTATTCGCTTCGACTTCAGCCATGGCGGCCCGGTGACGCCTGAGGAGATCGACAGGATCGAGGCCGAGGTCAATGCGATCGTCCGCCAGAACCTGCCGGCCGTGACCGAGGAGATGGCGCCCGAACAGGCGATTGAGGCCGGAGCCATGGCGCTCTTTGGCGAGAAGTACGGCGACAGCGTGCGGGTCCTTTCCATGGGCAAGGCGCTGAGCGGCGAGGGCGACTACTCGGTCGAGCTGTGCGGCGGCACTCACGTGGCCAGGACGGGCGACATCGCGCTCTTCAAGGTGGTGTCCGAAAGCGGCGTGGCCGCCGGGGTGCGCCGGATCGAAGCCCTAACCGGTGAAGCGGCTCGCCGCTGGCTGGTGGAGCAGGCCGCGATCGCCAAGTCGCTGGCCGACCAGTTCAAGGTTCCGGTCGCCGAGGTTTCGGCCCGCGTCGAGGCGCTCGAGGCGCAGCGCCGCAAGCTTGAAAAGGAACTGGCCGACGCCAAGCGCCAACTCGCCATGGGCGGCGGGGCCGGCGGCGGTGCAGCCGGCCCGGAAGAGATCGGCGGCGTGCAGGTGATCGCCCGCGTCATGGAAGGCGTCGGCGGCAAGGACCTGCGTCCGATCGCCGAGGAGTTCAAGAAGCAGCTTCCCGACGGCGTTATCGCGCTGGTCGGTTCGGCTGACGGCAAGGCGGCGGTGACTGTGGCGGTTACTGGCGCTGCGGCCGGCAAGTTCAGCGCGGTGGACCTGGCCAAGGCTGCGGTTCAGGCGATGGGCGGCCAAGGGGCCGGCGGGCGTCCTGACTTCGCCCAGGGCGGCGCCCCGGACGGGGCCAAGGCCGCCGAAGGGCTGGCGGCGGTGAAGGCGATCCTCTCCGCCTAGGCAGCGTTTTCCACAGGCAACTCAAGATGGCGCGCGAGGCCGCTCGTGCGCCATTTTTGATTCCAGGGCGGACCGCCAACCTCGCCTAGGCGGTAAATCGCAGAGCGTCGCGGATACAACCAGCGGCAGAAAATGAACGTCGGTCGGCGAACGAGCGGGTGGCTATGCGCGTCTCAGGCGAACAGCGTTGCTGTAAAATACGTTAAACTTTAGTTCACCATCCCGAGGGGCGCCTGGGGCGCGAATTTCAATGTTTGGGATGGATTCTATGTTTAAGTTTCTGCCCGTCGCTGCTGCGGCGGTCGCTCTGAGCTTTGCCGCGGTTCCGGCTGCTGAAGCCGCTGTCACCTTCTCTGGCAACGTCGCAAACGTGACGGCCAACAACAGCGGCTCGGGCCTGGAGGTCCAGACCGGCCTCTACAATTCCTTCAATTTCGACCTGGACGTCGGTGAGAACTCGGGCCCGATCGGCCTGTTCACCATCTGGACGAACGAGACGCACGTCGCCTGGGGTGAAGACACCTCGCCGCGCAACATCGCCGTCCAGTTCAACTTCCTGCAGCCGGGTGGCCCCTGGGCCGGCGGTCCGGTCGAAGGCGAGACCTTTGGCTTCAACTTCATCATCGGCCAGGGCGGCGCGGTGACCTGGGACGCGCCGGAGATCTTCACCTTCGGCAACGGCGGTCAGCTCAAGGTGACCCTGAACCCGACCACCTTCAACGAAGGCTGGTTCGGCACCACGCCCGGCAAGAAGTACGGCGCAGTCGTCACCGGCAACTTCGAATTCCTCCAGGCGCCTTCGCTGCAATCGCCGGTTCCGGAACCGGCGACCTGGGCGATGATGATCACGGGCTTTGGCCTGGCCGGCGCGGCGATCCGCCGTCGTCGTACGTCTTTCGCGGTCGCCGCCTAAGTCGATCAGACGAAATCTAAGAGAGGGCCGGGAGAGATCCCGGCCCTTTTTTGCGCCTATCTCAAGCACGCGACCTTGCGGATCGGGGCCTGCTGAGCGCCTCGCGTGAGCTCGGTGTCGTAGAGGAATCCACTAGCGTCCGGCAGCCAGGCGACAGCCTCCTGT
The DNA here is from genome assembly GCA_023445705.1 of Pseudomonadota bacterium. Lineage (GTDB taxonomy): Bacteria > Pseudomonadota > Alphaproteobacteria > Caulobacterales > Caulobacteraceae > Phenylobacterium. The sequence goes on along the minus strand of JAEXKM010000218.1, from coordinate 20,465 downwards.
TGCGGTAGGATCTCGAGATCGACGACGCGATAGTCCTTGCCCTCTTCCCATTGGGCGTTGGGTGGCAGCCCGTCCTTCAGGTCGAAGGCGAGCTCCAGGGCGGCCATGTAGGTCAACAGGATCACCCGCCTGCCATCAGCGCTGATGTCCATCGCCGTGGTGATCGAGCCCGGGAAGGGGCGTGAGCCCATGATCTTGGGCAGGTCGATCTCGCCGATCTGCTCGAAGGTCTGAACCTGGCTGGGATCGCGCAATTGCGCCGCCGTCAGGCGGAAGACCTGGGCCGCGACCGGATTCATCATCACGCGGTCCGCCGGCTTGGTCACCAGATAGAGATCGCCGCTCGGATGGACGGCGAAGGCTTCCGCATTATGCGGCCCATCCGGATAGCGCGCGCGGATCACCCGCAGCGGAGCGACAGTCTCGGGAAAGTCTTCGACCTCGCGGACGAGGGTGAAGACCACCTCGTCCCGGCGGGCCGGATTGTCTCCGATGTCGCCCAGATAGAGGCAATCGCCGTCCTGGCTACAGGGGCCGATAGACAGCTCCTCGATGTCGATGGGCTTAGCGCCTTCCACCTCCACGACGCGCGCGCCCTGCCCATCCAGGCGCGAGATGTAGAAGCGCAGTCCGTCGCCCGAGTCGTTGTTGTGATAGAGCCGGTCGCCGAACTTGGCCGAGGCCTCCAGGCCGCTAGCCTCGTTCACCAAGCTCGTGTCGAGCCGGCCGATCGTTTCTGATGGGGTCCACGCTTGGCACACCTGCGCGGCGGCTGGCGATGCAAAGGCGAGCAGACTGGCTGCGAATACGGCGCGCATTTTCCCTCCCGAGGCTGAGACGTCGAGAATGGTGCTGCGGGCCCCTTGGTCAAGCTCAGGGCTTGGTGAAGATCGCGATCTTGTTGCCCGTCGGATCGCGCACATAGGCGCCATAGAAGGTGGTGGAGTCGGCCGGGCGCGGTCCCGGCTCGCCCTCGTCGCTGCCGCCATTGGCCAGCGCCGCGGCGTGCGCGGCGACGACAGCCTCTTTGGTGGCGCCCTTGAAGGCGATCATGATCCCGTTGCCCCTCTGAGCCTGCTGGCCATCAAACGGCGGGCAGATGAAGGTGTTGGCTTCCTCGCCCCTTGGCCCATAGCCGGCCCAGCCAGCGTCGAAGAACTGCCGCTCATATCCGATCGCACCGAGGACGGCGTCGTAGAACGGCATCGCTGCTTCGACGTTCAGGGCCCCGATCGTTACGTAACCGATCATCGCATCGCCTCCGTGGAAACCGACGGGAAGCTATCGCGAGAACTCGAACAAAACAAGAACTTCTAGGCCGCGGCGCGGACTCTCACAGGCGCTCGGTCGGGCGCGCCGACGCCGCCTGCGCAGGCGGTGGGCCGGAAGCGCAGGTCGTAGCAGATGCGTACGTCTTCCAGCCAGTTGCCCTTGGCGACCTTCACGTAGATCCCGCTGGGGCGAAGCTGGGGGTTAGCGGCGACGAAGGCGCGGCGGATATCGCCGGCGGTCACCGTCTTGTTGGCGACGAAGCCGAGGCTCGGCTTCGTCACGCTGTCCCACAGCGCGGCGGCCTGGCCGAAATAGGCATCGGGGGTTCGCCAGCCGCAAACTCCGTGGGCGGCCCACTCGTGCTGCAGGAGGTCTGGCGATGGGGTCATGCAGACGTGCCTGCGGACGGTCTCGATGTCGAGCGCTTGCGCCGGCGCACAGTAGCGCGGATGACGGCGCCCCACGCCGTTTGGCCAGAGGCCGTGCAGGACGAAGCCGAAGCGGTTGTCGCGACACTGCGTGCGCGTGCTTCGTGCGTTCTCGCGGCCGGCGCAGTACTGGGGCGACCAGCTCAGGGCCAGCATGTAGGCCGCCGTGGGGACGTCCTTGACCACCTCCTGAGGCGGTGGGGCCTCTGCCGTCGGCGCGCGCAGGTCGCGGGGGACCGCGCAGGTCTGGGCCAAGGCGGGCCCGGCCAGGGTCAGGGCGGTGAGGGCCGCCAGGATGAGTTTCATGCGGTCTCCGGCAGCCGGATCTGCACCAGCTTCCAGGTGAACAGCGCCCGACGCTCGAAGGTGAAGACCACGCCCTTCGCCGGATTTCTCTCGCCTTTCGGGCGGGCCAGGAAGCGGGCGCGATTCATGTCCCAGTAGCGCAGGCTGGGCAGCCTGGCGGTTTCGTCGGGGCCTGGGGCGGCGCTGGGGCCATAGCCCCGCGACAGCGCATAGAGGCCCGACGCGCTGAGATAGGGCTCGACGGAGCGAGGCGTGGGGACGATCGGCTCGATCGCCCTTTTCATCGCGCCGATCGGATCAGTCCAGATGTCCGGTGGGGCAGGGGCGGCGACGGGTTCTGTCCCGACCTGATCGCGCAGGCCCTGGCGGACGGCCGGATAGTCCACGAGTTGCGCCAGGGCGTGGCCGTCGCCGTCCCGAGCGGCGGCCTGCAATGCCCTGAAAGCAAAGAACGGCGCGGCCACGAAGGCCAGCGCCGTTCCCACGATCAGGATGATGATCAGCCGAAAGACCGCTCGACCAAGGTGGAAGTCCTTCGTCGCGCGGTCTTCCATGACCGTATCAGGCGGCCGACTTGGCCAGGGCGGCGTCGAGGTTGACCGCAACCTTGTCGATGAAGCCTTCGGTCGTCAGCCAGCCCTGGGTGTCGCCGACCAGCAGCGCCAGGTCCTTGGTCATCGAGCCGCTTTCGACCGTCGAGACGCAGACCTTCTCAAGGGTGTCGGCGTAGTGCGCGAGCGCTTCGTTGCCGTCGAGCTTGGCGCGGTGCTTCAGCCCCTGGGTCCAGGCGAAGATCGAGGCGATCGAGTTGGTCGAGGTCGACTCGCCGCGCTGATGCTGGCGGAAGTGGCGGGTGACGGTGCCGTGCGCGGCTTCGGCTTCCATGATCTTGCCGTCCGGCGTGATCAGGACCGAGGTCATCAGGCCCAGCGAGCCGAAGCCCTGAGCGACCTGGTCGGATTGCACGTCGCCGTCGTAGTTCTTGCAGGCCCAGAGGAACGCGCCCGACCACTTCAGGGCCGAGGCCACCATGTCATCGATGAGGCGGTGTTCGTAGGTCAGGCCGGCGGCCTTGAACTTCTCGGCGTACTCGGCCTCGTAGATCTCGGCGAAGATGTCCTTGAAGCGGCCGTCATAGGCTTTGAGGATCGTGTTCTTGGTCGAGAGGTAGACCGGATAGTTGCGGTTCAGGCCGTAGTTCAGGCAGGCGTGCGCAAACTCGCGGATCGACTCGTCGAGGTTGTACATGCCCATGGCGACGCCGCCGCCGGGGAAGTCGAACACGTCGTGCTCGATGGTCTCGCCGTTGTCACCTTCCCACTTGATGGTCAGCTTGCCCTTGCCGGGCACGCGGAAGTCGGTGGCCTTGTACTGGTCGCCAAAGGCGTGGCGGCCGACGATAATCGGCTGGGTCCAGCCCGGGATCAGGCGCGGAACGTTCTGGCAGATGATCGGCTCGCGGAAGACGACGCCGCCCAGGATGTTGCGGATGGTGCCGTTCGGCGACTTCCACATCTTCTTCAGGCCGAACTCTTCCACACGGGCTTCGTCCGGGGTGATGGTGGCGCACTTCACGCCGACGCCGTAGCGCTTGATCGCCTCGGCCGCGTCGACGGTGACCTTGTCCTCAGTCGCGTCGCGGTGCTCGATCCCCAGGTCATAGTAGTCGAGGTCGATATCCAGATGCGGGAAGATCAGCTTGTCCTTGATCCACTTCCAGATGATGCGGGTCATTTCGTCCCCGTCGATGTCTACGACGGGGTTCGCGACTTTGATCTTGGCCATGAGGGCAAAGGGCTCCAGGGGACATTACGGATAGGGTGCTGGCCGTATACTAGCCCAGCGCCCGGACGCAAAGAGCGCGAGGGCGGATAAAGCCCCGGAAACCGGCCTTGCGCGCAGGCCGCGCTTGCATTCCTGGCCGCTCGCATCTCAAAACGCGGCGATGGAAACAGCCGCTCCTCCCTGCATCATCCTGAACGCGCCGCAGCTTGCCCAGAACATCGGCGCTGTGGCCCGGGTCATGGCCAATTTTGGTCTGGCGGACCTGCGCCTGGTCAACCCGCGGGACGGCTGGCCGCAAGAGCGGGCCTGGGCGTCGGCTTCAGGGGCGGAGTGGCCGCTGAACGCCGCGCGGGTCTACGAGCGCGTTGAGGACGCCATCGCCGACCTGCATCTCGTCTATGCGACGACCGCGCGGCCGCGGGAACTGCAGTTGCCGGTGATCACCCCGCGCCAAGCTGCGGCGGACCTGTCGCGCGAGGTCGCGGAGGGCCGGTCGGTCGGCCTTCTGTTCGGTGGCGAGCGCGCCGGGCTGGAGACGGCCGACATCGCCCTTTGCCAGGCAGTCGTCACCTTGCCGATCGATCCGCGTTTCCGCTCGCTCAATCTGGCCCAGGCCGTGGCGATCAACGCCTATGAGTGGCGCATGACGGTGGAGACTGGGGCTCCGCCGGCGTTCCGCGAGGGGCCGCCTCCGGCCGAGGCCGCAGCGCTGCTCGGCTTCTACGAGCATCTTGAGCGCGAGTTGGACGAGGCAGGCTTCTTCCACCCGCCGGAGAAGAAGCCGTCGATGATCCAGAACCTGCGCTCGGCGCTCGGCCGCGCCCGATTCTCGGACCAGGAGGTGCGAACCTTCCGCGGCGTGGTTACGGCCCTTTCACGCGGTCGGGGGCGAGCGCTGGAGAAGCTGGCAAGGCAACGCGGAACGGAGAACCAGTAATGACCCTGCGGGCGCTTTTGGACGGTCTTCCCATTCCGATCCTGCAAGCGCCGATGGTAGGCGCCTCCAGCCCGGAGATGGCGCTGGCCGTCTCGCGGGCCGGCGGGCTGGGTTCGCTCGGCGCCGGGGCGATGGCTCCGGAGGCTATTGGGCCGGCGATCGACGCGTTGCGGGGCCAGATCGACGCGCCGTTTGGCGTCAACCTCCTCATGGCGCCGCCGGCTGCGCCCGAGGCCGAAGTGATCGACAAGGCGCTGGAGCGCCTGGCCCCCTGGTACGCGGCGCTGGGCGAACCGCTGCCCGGCCATCCCAACAGCTTCGCCCCCGACTTCAACGCCCAGTTGGATGCGCTTGTCGTGGCCCGGCCGCCCGTCGCGTCCTTCACCTTCGGCCTTCTTTCGCGCGAGCAGGTCGGGCGCCTGCACGCAGCCGGAACCTTTGTCGTGGGGACCGCAACCAACGTCGCGGAGGCGAGGGCCTGGGCCGAGGTGGGGGCGGACGGGATCTGTGCGCAGGGGTTCGAGGCCGGTGGCCACCGCGGGCACTTCCTCGCCGAGCTCGACGCCAGCCTGGTCGGGACCATGGCGCTTACCGCCCTAATCCTCGATGCAGTCGATCTTCCAGTGATTGCGGCCGGCGGGATGATGGACGGTCGGGGCGTAGCGGCCGCCTTGGCTCTCGGCGCGTCGGCGGCGCAACTGGGCACGGCGTTTCTTCTATCGGATCAGACTGCTGTGAGCGCGCCCTGGCGGCGAGCGATCACCGAAGCTGGCGATGAGTCTACGCGGCTGACGCGGGCCTTCACTGGGCGCTATGCCCGTGGGATCGAGAACCGCTTCATGCGCGAGATGCGCGAAAGTGAGAGGGACGCCCCGGCCTATCCGGTGCAGAACCGTCTGACCCAGCCCCTGCGCGCGGCGGCGGCCAAGGCGGGAGAGCCGGACATGATTTCGCTGTGGGCCGGACAGGCCGTGCGTCTGGCCCGGCCAGGTGACGCCGGCGAGATGATCAAGACCTGGTGGGCGCAGGCGGGCGAAGCAGCCGAGCGGCTATCGGCGCGCACCCGCAGGCTGTAAGGTGCGCCCTAAGGTAAAGCTTGAGGCGTGACGTGAAGAAACTTGTCCTGACCCTGGCCGCCCTGGCGGCGATGTCCGCGCCGGCCGCCGCCCAGGTCGCCTGCGAGACCGACGCCGGACGTACGGTCTGCTACGACATCTACGGCAACGAAGTGACCGCCACCAAGGACGCGCTAGGCAACACCACCTGGGTCGATCAGTATGGTGAGACGGTGACCGTGCGCCGCGACGCGCTCGGCAACCGGACCACCACCTACAGTGACGGCGAGAGCGTCAGCGTCCGTCGTGATGCGCTGGGCAATACGGTCGTCCGGGACAATCAAGGCAAGACCACCAGCCGCTGCCGCGTCGATCTGCTCGGCAACGCACGCTGCCGTTCGAATTGACTCTTGGACGCTTGAGCGTCATACACCGCCCCTTCGCGCCGCCGGGCCTGCCTTGCGGGCCCGCGATGCTATGACGGATGATCTGGATGCCGCCGTTGAGATCGCGTCCCTACTAATGGGGGCGCCGGCCCGGGTCGAATTGAAAGAGACGACTTATGTCGAAGCGCCAGAGCGCCAAGTACAAAATCGACCGCCGGATGGGCGAAAACATCTGGGGTCGCCCGAAGTCCCCGATCAATCAGCGCGCCTACGGCCCCGGCCAGCACGGTCAGCGCCGCAAGTCGAAGGTTTCGGACTTCGGCCTGCAGCTCCGCGCCAAGCAAAAGCTGAAGGGCTACTACGGTAACCTGACCGAGAAGCAATTCTCGCGGACCTACACCGAAGCCGCCCGCCGCAAGGGCAACACCTCGGAAAACCTGATCGGCCTGCTGGAATCGCGCCTGGACGCCCTCGTCTACCGCGCCAAGTTCGTGCCGACCGTGTTCGCCGCCCGTCAGTTCGTGAACCACGGCCACGTCCTGGTGAACGGCAAGCGCGTGAACATCGCCTCCTATCGCGTGAAGGTCGGCGACGTGATCTCCGTCCGCGAGCGTTCGCGCAACATGGCTCTGGTGCTGGAAGCACTGCAGTCGGGCGAGCGTGACACCCCGGACTATGTCGAGGTCGATCCGAAGGCCATGACCGCCAAGTTCGTGCGTGTTCCGGAATTCTCCGAGGTCCCGTACCCGGTGAAGATGGAGCCGAACCTGGTTATCGAATTCTACGCGTCCTAATCGGCGCCGATACCAGAAGACTTGCGAAGGCCCCGGAGCGATCCGGGGCCTTTTGCTTTGGGCGGCTCTGTGGCCGACTGCGCCGATGAATCGACGACTGGTGCTCATCGCCGGACTTGGCTTACTGACAGGCTGTGCCGGCCTGGCGCGCGGCTCACGGCCGGAGCTTCTCCTCATGCGGAATTGGAGTCGCTCTACGCAGCGCGGGCGGAGCGCAACGCCCTGGTCATATCGGTCGCCTCGAATGGCTGTACCAGGAAGGAGGACTTCGCCTTCTATCTGGAGCGCCGGGCGCAGGCCACGACCCTGTCGTTCGCTCGCAAGAGACTGGATGAATGCCGCTCGTTCGCCATGGGCAAGGCCGAACTCACCTTCACTTGGGCGGAGTTGGGTCTCGAAGGTCGTGAACCAGTCTTCCTGCTCAATCCGCTGGTGGCATGGACCGGACCGGGAGCTTAGGTCAGACGAACCGCGCGACGACATCGGGCGTGACCCGCTTGGGTCGGCCCGTCGCTTGATCGATCATGCACCATACGGTGCGGGATTGGGCGCACATGGCGCCGTCGGGGCCGTCGATACGCACGAAGCGGTCGAACCGTGGCCCTTCCGGCGTCTCGGCCACCCAGGTCCGGGCCGTCGCCGTCTCACCGGGCATCAGGGCGCGCCGGTAGTCGATTTCGTGCCGCAGCACGATCCAGGCCCATTTCTCCTGCTCTTCTGCAGGCTGGCGGGCGCGCCAGTGCGACGTGGCCATGTCCTGAATCCAGCGGACATAGACCACGTTGTTCACATGCCCGTTCTCGTCGATGTCGGCGGGAACGGGTGTGAAGTTCAGCGTGAAGACCTGCCGTCCAGGCGGCGGTTCCAGCAGGCGGCTCACGCCGCCAGGACGCCTTGCTCGGCCAGGAAGGTCTTCAGTTCGCCAGACTGGAACATCTCGCGGACGATGTCCGCGCCGCCGACGAACTCGCCCTTGACGTAAAGCTGCGGGATCGTCGGCCAGTCGGTGAAGGACTTGATGCCTTCGCGGAGCGCGTCGTCCTGCAGTACGTCGACGCCGACGAAGTCCGCGCCCAGGTGGTCAAGGATCTGGACGACGACCGACGAGAAGCCGCAACGCGGCTGGTCGGGCACGCCTTTCATGAACAGGACCACGGGATTTTCGGCCACGGTCTTGGCGATGAAGTCGTGGGCGGGATTGGCGGTCGCGGTGTCGGTCATGGAGCGGGCCTTTGCGGCGAAGAATTCGGTTGAGAGCTAGGGAGCCGGCGGGCCCGGGTCAAGCGCTTGCCGCGTTACGCCTGGCCTTCCGCCCGTACGCGGCCAAAGCGCGCCATCTCGATCTGGGCGGCGACGCCGGTCGGGAGATCGCGATCGGCCACCGCAGCCATGCGCTCCAAGGCGTCCGCGCGCCAGAGTTCGAGCTGGATGGTGGAGAAGGCGGGCTCTGTCAGCACATAGCCGAGGCACAGTTCTTCATAGGTCCAGCCTGGCGTCTCGCGCAGGAAGGCGTAGGCGTCGGGCCCGGCGGCCGCCTGCGGGCGGCGGATCGAGAGCAGGCCGCGCTTGCGATCGCCCATGGCCAGTTCCGTCTTCTGGCCTCCCTTGATATCGGCCGAGAAGGGATCGCAGCCGATGAGCGTCATGTATGCTGCCGAAGCTTCCCGTATCCTGCGGCGAGCCTGCCAGTCGGAAGTCAGGGTGAAGGGCAGGGTGAGGACGTCGAACACTGGATCGCTGATACAGCCCTCGATCGCCGGCCCATCACCCGCGACGCCGATCTGCAGGCAGACGCCGCTGGACTTCAGGTCGGCCAGATAGCCCCGGGCCTGCGGCGTCAGGGCCTCGGTAGTGGTCTCGTCAAGCATCAGCAGGTCGAGATAGCCGGCGCGGGTCCGTTGAAGCACCGCCCGCACTGCGTTGGCTACGTCGTGGGCGGAAACCGAGCCCAGAGGCGTACGCAGCCGATAGGCCAGGAAGATTAGCCGCCGCTCGACGGCGGCCAGCGCCTCGCCCACGCCGATCGCCAGAATGTCCGACCCGCCCGCCAGTTCGAAGCTGTTGACGCCATTCTCCATGGCCGCGAACACCAGGGCCCGCCAGGCGCTGGGGGCGTTCATGCTGGGGCCGTCGCGGAGCAGCAGGCTGACGGCGGAGACCGCCTTGCCTGTCGCACCGAAGGGCCGATAACGCACTGGGATCAGGCCGGGGTGGAGGTTTCCAGGGCCAGAGCATGCAGTTCGCCGCCGACCTTGCCCTTCAGGGCGGCGTAGACGAGTTGGTGCTGCTTCACCCGGGAAAGGCCGGCGAACGCCGTGGACACGATGCGCGCGCGATAGTGGTCGCCGTCGCCCGCAAGATCGTCGATGACGATTTCGGCGTCGGGGAACGCGTCTCTCAGGTTCGCTTCCAGATCGGCGACGGACATGGGCATGGGATGGCTCCGCTCAACGAATCTTTCTGGGTCAGAAAGCTTAACAACCGCTGGATTGGCCCAGGGGTTCGCTGCAGCGCAAGCTCAGAGGAGCGGTGCGATCGCGTCATAGCCGCGGCCCAGGAACTGCAGCACGCAAAATCCATTGCCGAAAGGGTCGGCCAGCATCGCGATCCTGCCCCAGGAATGTGTGGCCGGCGGCTTGTCGAGGCTGGCGCCTGCCGCCAGCACCCGCTCCACGGCGCCGTCGAGGTCGTCGGTCACGAAGTCGAAGTGCACCGGCGTCCAGTGCCGCTCGTATTTCCGCCGGTCCGATCCCGCGCCCAGTGATCCGGCTGGCTTGACCAGCAGGTAGAGCTTTACCGGAAGGCCGGAGAGCTCGACCCCGCCATCACCGAAGCGGCGCGAGACGGTCAGACCGAAGGCCGCGCAGTAGAAGACCTCTGCGGCGGCGAGATCGGGGACGTCGATGTTGACCAGAAGATCCACGGCGTCCCCGGTTCCTGCTTAGTCGACGATCGCCGAATAGATCAGGCTCTTGAGCTGGCCGCGGAAGTTGAAGGTCCCGGACGGCATGAGCTGGGTCATGAAGACCACGCTCAACTCCTCCTTCGGATCGACCCAGAAAATGGTCGAGGCTGCGCCGCCCCAGTAGTAATCACCCGCGCCCAGGGACTGGGTTTCGACCTGCCCCTTGGTGGAGGCGAAGCCGAGGCCGAAGCCCACGCCGTCATTGGCGGTTTCCGAGAAGGTGCCGATAGCCAGTGTCGAGAGGTCCTGGCCGCCGGCGAGGTGGTTCATGTGCATCATCTCGAGGGTGCGGGGCCCAAGGATCCGCTGGCCGTCGAGCTCGCCACCGCGGCGGAGCATTTCGCAGAACCGCATGTAGTCGTCGATGGTGCCGGTCAGGCCGCCGCCGCCGGACTTGAAGCCCGGGTCGCGGGTAAAGTCGCTGACCGCCGGATCGTCGATCAGCTTCAGCTTCTTGTCCGGGCCGCGCTGATAGTTGGCGCAGAAGCGGTCGATGTTCTCCGGGGCCACGAAGAACGAGGTGTCCTTCATGCCGAGCGGCTCGAAGATCTCGTCCTGCAGGTACTGAGCGAAGGGCTTGCCCGAAATCACCTCCACGAGAGCGCCGCAGATGTCGGTCGCCAGGGAGTACATCCACCGCTCGCCGGGGTGATAGAGCAGGGGCACCTGGCCCAGCTTGTCGAGGAAGGCGCTCATCGAGTCCGCGCCGCCGACGCTACGCACCTTCAATTCGCGATAAATCTTGTCGACCGGATGCTGGATGCCGACGCCAGGCAGGCCGCCGCCATAGGTGAAGCCGCCGGTGTGGGAAAGGACGTCACGGAACGAGACGGGGCGGCGGGGCTCTTCGGTCACCATGTCGGCGCCCTCGCCAGAGACCCACACGCGATGGTTCTTCCACGAGGGGACATAGCGGCTGATCGGATCGTTGAGCTGGAAATAACCGCGCTCGTACAGCGTCATCAGCGCCACCGAGGTGATCGGCTTGGTCATGGAATAGATGCGGAAGATGGCGTCGTCGGCCATCGGCTTGCCGCGCTCCAGGTCCATCGACCCGAATGACTTGCGATAGGCGAGCTGTCCGCGCCGGGCGACCGCCACCTGGCAGCCCATGATCTTCTGCGGGCCGATATAGGCGCGCTCCAAATGCTCGCCGATCCGTTCCAGACGGCCGGCGTCAAGCCCGGTCCACTGAGATTGGGCGTCCATCAAATCCTCCCGAGAGAAATAGCATTGGCTTTAATTGAGCGGCATCATGATCCGCCGCGGCCGCGCGGCCAAGCAGATCGTGAGGGGGATGCATGCAGGCGTTGATGGACCAGGCCGCCATCGTCGGGGCTCAACTGAAGGCCGCCGGGCAAAAGGTGGCGGTGGCCGAAAGCTCGTCGGGCGGTTTGATCAGCGCGGCGCTGCTCAGCGTGCCAGGGGCGTCCGCCTACTACCTGGGCGGCGGCGTGGTCTACACGCCCAAGGCGCGGGTCATGCTGATGGACATTCCGAGGGAGGCCCTGGAGGGCATGCGTTCGGCCAGTGAGCCCTACGCTATGCTGCTGGCGCGCACGGTCCGCGAACGCTTCGGCGCGACCTGGGGCGTTTCGGAGACAGGCGCGGCAGGTCCGACCGGCAACGGCTATGGCGATGCGGCCGGTCACACCTGCATCGCCGTCTCGGGCCCGATCGAGTTCGTCACCACCATCGAGACCGGCTCGGATGATCGCGTCGCGAACATGCACGCCTTCGCCGCAGCAGCCCTGGAACTGTTGGCGAAGGCGAGCGCCTAGCTCTCGGGCTGCGCTTCCTTTTCCTGCGCCCCGCTCATCTCGGGGACGTAGAGGCCGGTGGCGAACTTGGCCGCCCATCCCTCGGGCCTAAAGCGCGGACCGAAGCGGGCGCAGGGATCAGGCTTGGGAATGTCCCGCGGCTTAAGGCCGACTGGCGTCATCGTCGCGGCGACCGCGTCGGCGAAGGGCTCGGCGAACTGAAGAGCATCGCCGACGCGGCTGAGAGAGGGATTGTCCGTTCCGATCGCCGTGGCGTCGCGGCTCCAGCTCACGGCGACGATCTGCTCGTCGCCCTCCACCATCTCGGCTTCGACCGAAAGCGCGCCCAGCGTGCCGGGCGCGCGTAGGCCGATGGGGCCCGGAATGAAGAAGCCTGCCGCGGCCGAGGCGACCGATGCAGCCCGGCCGGTCGGCGCCACCCGCGTGATACCGACGCGCACCCGATGCGCCGCCTCGGGCTTGATGTCGAAGCGCTCGGAAAGCTCGAAGCAGAGCTGGGCGTCAATTTCGCGTAAGATCAGGCGCCGCTCGCCAGGCGTCATCCAGTCGCCGGGGTTCATGTAAACCGTCGGCTCGATGGCCACCGCGCGAACCTGAGCCAGCCTGGCTTCGTCGCGGCGCTCCTCGACCTTGGCCCGCAGGGTATCCGTGCGCGGGGCCATGCCATCGTAGGTGGAAAGAAAGCCCGATCTCGTCGGCGCGCTTGCGCAGGCGGTCAGCAGGAGGAGCGGGAGCGCAGCGAGCCACGGTTGCATACCGTGGTTACGTGTAAGGCCCGCTTTGGCTCCGTCAAGCTTCCATAAAACCTGGCATCCACCCTTCATGCGCTTCGCGCAGATCGGCCAAGCGCAGATTGAAGAGGCTTTCGACGGCGATGGCGTCGCCGCCGGCCTTGCCCACCACAGCGGCTTCGACGCCGGCCGACGCAGCAGCGGCCAGGATCGGGGCGGCGTCCTTCACAGCCACGAGGTACCGGGCTTGGTCCTCGCCGAACAGGAAGGCGTGCGCCGGCGTCACCGCAGGGACCTCCAGCGAAACGCCGAGGTTCGAGGCCAGCGCCATCTCCGTAGCGGCGGCGACCAGCCCGCCGTCGGAAAGGTCATGGCAAACGGTCACTTTGGCCGAAGTGATCAGGCTGCGCACGAAGTCGCCGACCTTGCGCTCCAGGGCCAGGTCCACCGGCGGCGGGGCGCCGATCTCCTTGCCCACGACCTCGCGCAGGTACATCGAGGCGCCCAGTTCGCCCACGGTCGCGCCGAGCAGGACCAGCGCATCGCCTTCCTTCATGCCGGCGAAGTCGGCGCGATAGGCGTAGTCGGGGATGAGGCCGACGGCGCCGACAGTTGGGGTCGGCGGAATGGCCGCGCCATTGGTCTCGTTGTAGAGCGAGACGTTGCCGCTCACGACCGGGAAGTCCAGGTCGCGGCAGGCCTCGGCCATGCCCTCGATGGCGCGCACGATCTGGCCCATGATCTCAGGCCGCTCGGGATTGCCGAAGTTCAGGTTGTCGGTGATGGCGATCGGGTCGGCGCCGACGGCGGTCAGGTTCCGCCAGGCCTCGGCCACGACCTGCTTACCGCCTTCATAGGGGTCGGCCTGGACGTAGCGCGGCGTGCAGTCGGAGGTCACTGCCAGGGCCTTCTTGGTGCCGTGCACGCGCACGATGCCGGAGTCCGCGCCCGTGGCCGAGTCCTCAAGGGTGTCGGCCATAACGTGACGGTCGTACTGCTCCCACAGCCAGCGCTTGGAGGCCATGTCCGGGCTGGACATCAGCTTCACGAGCGCCGCGCCGTAGTCGGTCGGGGCCTCGACCTCGGCCGCCGTCAGGCGGGGCAGTTGAGGCGAGGGCGTCCACGGGCGGTCGTAGAGCGGCGCATCGTCGAACAGCGGCGCCAGCGGCACGTCGCAGACCACCTCGCCCTTGTGCTTCAGCACCATGTGGCCGGTGTCGGTGGTCTTGCCGATGACGGCCGCGTCCAGGCCCCACTTCTCGAAAACGGCGTAGCCGTCGGCCTCGCGGCCGGGCTTCAGGATCGCCAGCATGCGTTCCTGACTTTCCGACAGCATCATTTCGTAGGCGCTCATGGCCTCTTCGCGCTGGGGCACCTGATCGAGGTCGAGCTCGATCCCGACGCCGCCCTTGCCCGCCATCTCCACCGAGGAGGAGGTCAGGCCCGCCGCGCCCATGTCCTGGATCGCGGCGACCGCGCCTGTAGCCATCAGTTCGAGGGTGGCTTCAATCAGCAGCTTTTCGGCGAAGGGGTCGCCGACCTGCACGGTCGGGCGCTTCTCGTCCGAGGCGTCATCGAACTCGGCCGAGGCCATGGTCGCCCCGTGGATGCCGTCGCGGCCGGTCTTGGAGCCGAAATAGACCACCGGCAGGCCGGCGGCCGGAGCAGCGGAGTAGAAGATCTTGTCGGCGTCGGCCAGGCCCACGCACATGGCGTTGACCAGGATGTTGCCGTCATAGCCACGGTGGAAATTGGTCTCGCCCGCCACCGTGGGTACGCCCACGCAGTTGCCGTAGCCGCCGATGCCGGCGACCACGCCGGACACCAGGCGCTTGGTCTTGGGATGCGAAGGATCGCCGAAACGCAGGGCGTTCAGCAGCGCCACCGGCCGCGCGCCCATGGTGAAGACGTCGCGCATGATGCCACCCACACCCGTCGCTGCGCCTTGATAGGGCTCGATGTAGGACGGGTGGTTGTGGCTCTCCATCTTGAAGATGCAGGCCTGGCCGTCGCCGATGTCGATGACGCCGGCGTTCTCGCCCGGGCCGCAGATCACCCGCGGGCCGCTGGTCGGGAATTTGCCGAGGTGCTTCTTGCTCGACTTGTAGGAGCAGTGCTCGCTCCACATGACCGAGAAGACGCCCAGTTCCACGAGGTTCGGCTCGCGGTTCAGGCGCTTGACGATCAGGTCGTATTCCTCGGGCTTGAGCCCGAATTCGGCGGCGGTTTCGGCGAGGGTCTTCGCAGGCTGGGCGCTCATGGGCGCGCATATAGCGGGACTCTTGCGAAAGTGGGAGGGGGCAGGGTGGCGCGCCCTGGCGCTCGCGCATCGATTTCGCCCCGGGCGGGGCGTTAGCTGCTCGCCGCGAGCTTCATCCCTACCACGCCGACGACGGTGAGCGCCATGAAGCCAAGCTGGAGCGGCGAGACCTTCTCGCCGAAGAACAGGGCCCCGCAGGCGATGACGCCGACCGCGCCCAGGCCGGTCCAGACGGCGTAGGCTGTGCCCGCTGGCAGGCCGCGCATGGCCAGGGCCAGCAGGCCCATGTTCACGAAGCTGAGCGCGACCGGCACGCTGCCCGCCGCCCAGGAGCCTTGGGTTCCGGCCCACTTCAGGCTCAGCGCCCAGATGATTTCCGTGACGACGGCGACGCCGAGGATGAGCCACGCCATGGGGATTGCTCCTCTCAAGCGGGCTCGGATAAGGGCGTCAGGCCGGAAACCCGAAAGAGGCCGGACGCGGAAAGGCGGCGCACTTACCGCGGGCAGGCCAGGCGGGACAAGGGCCTGGTGGTCGCAGGCTCAACGCCAGGCGAAGACCGGCTGTTCCAGGTCGGCCACGCGCGTCACGCGCCCGGCGATGATCTCGCGCAACTGATAGATCAGGGCGGCGGTCGGCGCGTGGATATGATGCTCACCCAGATTTAGACGGATTAGGGGGCGATCGCTCTCGGGGATCGTCTCGAACTCTACCGCTCCGTCGCCCGCGATCTGGTCGAGCCGGAAGCGATGGACCGAGGCCACTTCGGCGGGATTGGGGACGACGTCCTCCGGATCGTCCAGCCAGGCGATGACCGGCGCGATCGCGTAGCCCGAACGGGTCGCATAGTCGTCCAGCACGCCCAGGATGCTGGTCTGCGGCAGCAACAACCCGAGTTCTTCATGCAGTTCGCGCAGGGCGGCCTGCTGCAGGGTTTCGCCCGTATCGCATCGGCCCCCCGGCAACGCCCATTGCCCGGCATGCGCCCGCAGTTGGGCCGAACGGCGCGTCAGCAGGAAAGCCGTCTCTCCTGAGCCGTCTCCGGCGTCCACGAGGGTGATGGCGACCGCCGCGGCCTTCAGTTCGGGCCCCGCATAGGCGATGCGGGGGAAGGTCTGGCAACGGGCCGCCAGCTCGGTCCGGAAGGCGGGGGTGAAGGGGTAGCGCATGCTCTATCGATAGAGCGGGCGTCGAGGGGCCGCTAGAGGCGTGCGCCAACCTTTCTGGCAGCGTTCAGGGACCCCGATGCCGCGGGCGGCTCAGGCGGTTTCAAGGGCGAGGGCGCGCGCGACCGCCTGGATCAAGGCGTTGCGGTCGATCGGCTTGGAGACATGGTCGTCCATGCCGGCCTGACGGCAACGGGCGATCTGTTCGGGAAGCGCGTCGGCCGAGAGCGCGATGATGGGGGTCGCGCCGACACGTCCCGGCATCGCTCGGATGGCGCGGGCGGCGGCCAGACCGTCCATCACCGGCATGTGGACGTCCATCAGCACCACGTCGAACCCGCCGCCGGCTACCAGCGCCAGCGCCTGGGCGCCATCGGCCGCGGTGATTACGTCGCAACCGGCCAGGGTCAGGATCGCTTCTCCCAGCTCACGGTTCATCGGGTGGTCGTCGACCAGCAGAACGCGCGGCGCGGCGTCCTGCGCCAGCTCGATGGCGCTGGCCCCGGGATCCACGGGACGGTGCGGCGATCCCGCCGGCTCGACCTGGAGATCGACCCAGAAGCGGGCGCCTTGGCCAAGCGCGCTGACAACCCCGATCTGACCGCCCATCTGGGTGACCAGCGCGCGGCTAATGGCAAGGCCCAGTCCGGTGCCCCCATAGCTACGACTGATCGAAGAGTCGGCCTGACTGAAGCGCTGGAAAAGGCGGGCCTGGACGTCAGGCGCGATGCCGATACCGGTGTCGGCGATCTCGAAGCGGAGGGCTCCTGGCTCCGCCCCGTAAGTCAGGCTCGCGCTGACCTGACCCTCGGCGGTGAACTTCACGGCGTTGGACAGCAGATTGATCAGGATTTGGCGCAGGCGTGCGCCGTCGAGCATCAGCAGGCGCTCGTCGTCTGGCGCTTCCACCGCCAGGGACAAGCCCTTCTCGGCGGCCGCCGGCGCGACGATGGCCGCGGCGTCGCGCAGGACGGCGGAAGGCGAGCAGGGCGCAAGGGTCAGTTCCAGGCGGCCGGCCTCCAGCTTGGCGAAGTCCAGCAGGTCGCCGACGATCTCGGCCAGGGAGCGGCCGGCCCGGCCGACCAGTTCGAGGCGGCGGCGGTTCTCGGCCGAAAGGTCGGCCTCGTCGGCGACCAGGGCGGCGAACCCCAGGATGCTGTTCAGCGGCGTGCGGATCTCGTGGCTGATTGTCGCGAGGAACTCCGACTTGGCCTGATTGGCGGCCTGGGCGCGGGCCTGGGCGGCGCGCGCGGCGGCCTGGCGGCGGACCAGCAGGGCCTGCAGTTGCGACTGTCGCGAGAGCGCCAGTGCGGCGGTCATCGCCACTCCATAGAGCACCAGATAGAAGAGCTGGATCCGCCGCAGCGGCAGGTATGCGGCCTCGGGGTCGAGGCCGGTGCGGGAGAGCACCGCCGGAATGGCTGCGACCAAGCAGGCCGGTGCGATGATGGCGACTGCACGCGGGCCGCCACGGAAGACGGCCACCAGCACGGGAATGAACACCAGCGGCTGCAGGTCGGGGTCCCAGCGGAAGACCGCGGCTGAAGCGGCCGCCGCGACCGCGGTGTTGATCGCCAGTTCCTGCCAGCTCGCCTTGGAGCCTTCACGATGCTTGGGATCGAGCAGGATCAGCGCGCTGGGCAGGATCATCGCCATGCCGAGCACGTTCGGCGTGATCCAACTGACAGATCCTGTCCAGAACGCGTCCCCGGCGGACAGATTCAGGATGCCCTTCACCAGGAGGTTGGTGATTGCGGTGACCGCGCCGGAAGCTGCGACCAGCGCCAACAGGTCCCGCATGTTCCGTATGCGGACAGGAAGCCCAAGCGCCTTGATAGAAAGCGCGGCGATGCTGATCTGGACAGCGTCGAGGGCCGTGATCGAGAACGCGTAGGCCAGCGTGTCTCCCGCCAACACTTCTAGCGCCAGATGCAGGGCCGAGGTGACCGCCAGGAGCAGCGGCCCCAACTGTCGTGGGAGCACCAGCAGGCCGGCCAGGACCACCGCATTGGCGCCCCAGATCGTCGGGATGCTCACGGTCGCGCCGGTCAGGAAGACACTGTGGGCGAAGACCGCTGCATAGGCGCAGGCCAGGATTGCGAGCGTTCGCCGATCCGCCGCGCCGTTTCTGCGCTCCTCCACCAAAAACTCCACCTTCGTCCTGCCGTTGAAATTGGCGTCGATATGTCGGTTTTTGGTTAAGCCTGTCGCTTGGCCTGGACGGGGCGATGCGACTCCCCTAGGCCCGCTGCAGCGTCCGGCCGCAATCTGGACACGCTTACTGGGCTTCTTCCGGCCTCATGTGGATTTCTTCTATGCGCGGGTATTTCGGGGCGCTGGTCGCCGTTGTGGTCTTGCTGGGTGGCGAAGCCCAGGCCCAGAACGCGCCGGGCGCTCAGCGGGTCATCGACCGGGCGCAGGCGGCGATGGGCGGCGCGCGGGCCTGGAATGACCTGCGGGGCTTGCATGAAAGTGGTGAGCAGGGCGGCGTGAAGTTCGACCGCTGGCTAGACCCGCTGCGCTACGGACTACGGATCGAAACCCAGGCTCCCGCCGGCAAGCTCGTCCAGGGTTACAACGGCGCCGCCGAATGGCGGGTGCTGGCCAGCGGCGTCGCCACCGGTTCGGTGGAGCGTGAAGTCGTCAGCAAGGTGCGTTCCGAGGCGTTCTTCGGCGCCTATGGCTACTTCTTCCCCAGCCGGTTCGACCTTCGCAGCGTTCCGGTGGGCGAGCGGCAGAGCCAGGGCAAGACCTATGACGTGCTGCGGGTGCAGCCCGCCGGCGGCATGCCGAGGGAGCTGTGGTTCGACCGCAAGACCGGGCTGCTCGGCCTGATGATCGAAGAAGGCGCGCCGGGCTCTCGCCCCCTGACCACCGAGGTCTCGGACTATCGGAAGGTCGGGCAGATCACGCTGCCGCATCGCTTCGTGACCCACGGCGGCGACCTAAAGGCGCCGATGGAACGAAAGATCACCGGCGTCGATGTCCAGCCCGTCGATCGGATGCGCTTCAGCCTGCCGCCCCCCAGCGTCAAGTCGCCGCTCCCGAAGTCTTGAGCGGGCCGCGCGCGCCTAGCGATGCTATGAGGCGGCGGGGGCGCAAGTCGGAGCCTGCGCATGAGCGGTGATATGACGGCGAGCCGGCGGCGGCTCCTGAAGGCGTCGCTGGGCGCTTTGGTGCTCGGCGGAACCGCCGGCGGACAGGCCGCTGCGGCGGTCAGCGGCGCGGCCGACAAGGCGCGGATGTTCGGTCTGGCCCGCGCCGGGATCGACCGCCTCGGGGGCTCGGTGAAGCACCGCGACCTGGTGGGCCTGGCCGATTTCAGCAGCCCGTCGAAGACTCCGCGTTTCCATCTTCTCGACATGCAGAGCGGTCAAGTTCGCAGCCTGCTGGTCGCTCATGGCCGGGGATCGGACCCGAGCCATAGCGGCTGGCTCCGGTCCTTTTCCAATGCTTTCGGATCGGCCGCGAGTTCGGAAGGCGCCTACGTCACCGGCGACTACTATGTCGGCAAGCACGGCCGCTCCATGCGCTTGCAGGGTATGGATCCGGGCAACAACAACGCGATGGCTCGCGCGATCGTCGTGCATGGCGCCTGGTACGTGAGTCCGCAGATGGCCTCGGAGCGTGGCGTGCTCGGCCGCAGCGAGGGCTGCTTCGCGTTCGCCGAAAACGACCTGCCGCAGGTCCTCGACCGCCTCGGCCCCGGTCGCCTGCTGTTGGCGGGAAAATTCTAGCGGCGTCTGTCGGATCGGCTGCGCGTTCTGCGTCCTAGGTGCGAAGCCGCGCGAGGCGGCCGAGCAGAACGAGGACGACGCCATGCAGAAGATCCACCCCTTCCTTTGGTTCGACGGCCAGGCCGAAGAAGCGGCGAAGCTCTATTGCTCGCTGTTCCCGAACTCCAAGCTGGGCAAGGTCTCTCGCTATCCGCCAGGTTCCTACGGCGGCATGGACGGCAAGGTGATGACGGTCGAGTTCGAGTTGTCGGGCCAACCGATCACCGCCCTCAACGGCGGCCCGGCGTTCAAGTTCAACGAAGCGGTGTCGTTCAGCGTCGCCTGTGACGACCAGGCCGAGGTCGACCGATATTGGAACGTCCTGACTGCCGACGGCGGCGAGGAAAGCCAGTGCGGCTGGCTCAAGGACCGGTTCGGCCTGTCCTGGCAGATCGTGCCCAAGGTCCTCGGCGAGCTGGTCGCCGACCCCGATCCGGCGAAGGCCTCCCGCGCCACCCAGGCGATGCTGGGTATGCGGAAGCTCGACATCGCCGCCCTAAAGGCCGCTCACGCCGGCGGCTAGCCGCCGGCGAGTTGCGCGGCCTCCTGCGCGCAGTCCCTGGTCGGCGTATGGCCCTCGGCGCGCGCGGCGGTGATCTCGGCCCGCGCCGCATCCAGGTCGGCGCGGAAGGTCGCGTTGTCGTGCAGCTTTGCGACGACGGCCGAACCCATCATCCGGCCCTCTTCGGTGTCGCTTAGCCAATGGACGTTGCAGACGATGCGGCTTTGGCTGAACGAGCGGCCCCTGGCGAGGATGGCGTCGGCGCGATCTGGCGCAGCCTCCGCCAGGATCAGGGCCCAGGCCCAGCCGATGGCGCTGTGC